>JBGPAT010000210.1:0-5263 GCA_041480885.1 Anaerolineae bacterium | reverse complement strand
CCGATTCCCCGACGAGTGCAACCACCTCACCCCGGTGGACTGAGAAGGATGCGCCTTCCACAGCATGAACGTGGCGCGGCCTGAAGACGGAGCCCACGGGAAAGTACTTCGTGAGTCCTTCAACTCGAAGGAGCGGTGGCACATCTGCGCTGGGCGGCGTCATACTCTTCTCTTCAATACAAGTGGCATGCGACCAAGTGCTTGGGAAGTACAGCTTTGGGCACAGGTACCGCGTACGAGCACATCGCCATCGCCTTAGGGCACCGAGGGTGAAAGGGGCATCCAGGGGGCGGAGTGAGTAGATCGGGCGGCGAACCCGGAATCCCGCTTAGTCGTCGCTTCTCGCCGCTGATGGACGGGAAGGAATTCATAAGCCCCACCGTGTAGGGGTGTAACGGATTCTTGAAGAGCTCATAGGCCGGCGCCTGCTCGACGATCAGCCCGGCATACATGATCAGGATCCTCGTCGAGAACTCGACCAGCAACGACAGATCGTGGGTGATGAACAGGATCGCAAATCCCAGTTTCTCGCGCAGGACGGCGATTTGTTGCAGGATGTCCTTCTGCACCAATACATCTAGGGCCGTCGTCGGTTCGTCCATAATGAGCATGTCCGGACTGAGCGCCAGGGAGATCGCAATCACAACACGCTGGCGCATGCCGCCTGAGAGCTCGTGGGGATAGGCCTCCAGACGGCTCGGATCGATTCCGACCATCTCGAACAGTTTCCGTGCTCGTGACAACGCCTGGGACTTCCGAATGCCTTGCTCCTGCATGACGTCCAGAAGCTGGTCCCGCACGCGCATCACGGGATTCAGCGAGTTCATCGCGCTCTGAAAGACAATGCTGATGCTCTGCCAGCGGAATCGCCGCAGTTCGTCATCGCTCATTTCCAGTGTATCGCGCCCGGCAAACGAGGCCCGACCTCCCGTGATCACGGCCGGCGGCCGCAGGATGCGCAGGATCGCGTGCGCAACCGTTGATTTTCCACTGCCCGATTCGCCAGCCAGACCCACAACCTCGCCGGGATTGAGCGTGAATGACACCCCATCCACGGCTTTCACAGGACCGCGGTGCGTCAGGTATTCAACGCGCAGATCTCGTACATCCAGCAGTGCCATATCACTCTGCCAGCTCCCGGATGACCGGGGTGGCCCGTCTGGCGGGAATTCTAAATTTCTTCATGGCAACCGAAATTTCCTTCTCGGTCTTCAGACGCGGGTTGGTCACTTCATCCACCGCGTAGATCAACATCGTGGTCGCAAAGGCGACCAGCGCAACACATAATCCCGGAGGGACGAAAGTCCACCAAGCGCCTTGCAACAGAGCGGAATTGTTTTGTGCCCAATACAGCATCGTTCCCCAGCTAACGGTGGTCACATTCTCGAAGCCAAGAAATGCCAGCCCCACGTCGGCGGCGATGGCGTAGATCACATTGCCGAAAAAGGAGGACACCACCAGTGACATCATGTTTGGCAGGATCTCCGAAAAAATGATCCTGAAGGTACTTTCGCCGCTGATCGCGCTGGCCGCAACGAAGTCTTTTTCCCGCAGGCTCAGCGTCTGAGACCGGAAGACGCGCGCGGGCCAGGCCCAGCTGGTGATGGTCAAGACGAATGTTACCGTCGTGATCCCCGGCGGAAGAAAAGAGGCGAGCGTGATCAGTAGAGGCAGCGCCGGGATGATCAGGAAAACGTTCGTCAGTACGTTCAGCAGCCCATCCGCGATTCCGCCGAGAAAGCCCGCCGTCATGCCAATCGCCAGTCCTAACAGCGTGATAAGGAATCCCACCGTAAAGCCGATCATCAAGGAGATCCGGGATCCTCTCACAAGCTGAGCGAAGACATCCTGGCCCTGCCCCGTTGTTCCGAACCAGTGTTCGGCCGATGGCGGCTGATTCTGTCGGCCGACGAACCGCGTCGGGTCCCCAGGCGCGATTTGTGGGGCAAATAGTGCCATCAAAACAAAACCAGCCAGCAGAATTGCGCCGAAGACCGCCTTGCGCTGTAGGAGCAAGCTGCGCAGGAACTCCATTTGCGTGGACTCGATGGATCCACGCGCGGGTGGCTGGAAGCCTTCAGGGGGACTGATTTGCGTAGGAGTAACCAAGGTTCTCGCTCATGTCGTGCGGACGCGCGGATCGAGGCGGACGTACAGCATATCCACGATGAGGTTTGCGGCCAGGATGGCCACCGTGATCATGAGGAACAGGGCCTGCATGAGCGGATAGTCGTGGGCCGTGACAGCTCGTACCAGATAGAAACCGAGGCCCGGATACGAGAAGACGATTTCTGTCAGGATCTGTCCTCCAAGGATGAAGCCGATCGACATACCGAACTGCGTGAAGTTCGGCAGGATGGCGTTACGCATCGCATAGTTGAACATGACCTGCCACTGGGGCAGGCCCTTCGCTTCTGCCATGATGATGTAATCCTCGGCCAGTACGGCGATCATGGTGCTGCGCATTCCGATCAGCCAACCGCCGACCGAGATCAGGATCACCGTCCCGGCCGGCATGATCAGATGGACAACGACGCTGCCAATGAACTCCCACGTCGGACCTGGCGACAACAGGTCAGAGTAGGCATGGGACATTGGGAACCAGTCCAGAGTAAATCCGAAAATGAAGAGTGCCAGCATCGCTAGGAAGAAATAGGGGAAAGAACCGATGAAATTGAACAGGCTGGGCAGAACAGAATCCAGGATCCCGCCGCGCCTCCAGGCCACGATAACTCCCAGGATGGTGCCGAGCACAAAGCTGAGCAACAATGTGATCACGCCCAGCAGAACGGTCCACATCAACGCGGTGGAGATGATGGCGGAGACTTTGACCGGATAGGCCGAAATCGAGAGCCCGAAGTCTCCCCGCACGGCATGGCCCAAGTATTGCAGATACTGCTCCACGAGCGGGGCATTTGTAAAGCCATAGGCCTTCCGCAGGGCCTCGATCTGAGCCGGCGAAAACCTCCCGTGCATCCTTCCGATCAGTGCGCTAACAGGGTCGCCCGGCATCGTGCGAGGCAACACGAAATTCAGCGTCAGTGAAACCCAGATGGCGAGTAGATACAATCCCAGATGCCGCAGCACGTATTTCATGAACGGACTCTCCAGAACCCTGCGCTTCGCATGCGCAGGCAGGCCGGGACTGCCGCCTCATTACGGCAGTCCCGGACTCACAGAGATTGGTCTACTTGGGCTTAAGCTCGGTGAGCACCAGCAGAGTATTCGGGGCAAAGCTGGGTGTGTTATACGGGGGACCCGGAGCGTACGGATTCTCCTTCGTGGGGAACCCGGTGAAACGGGTGGTTACATACTCGTACCAATCCGGTCCAGGGAACAGCGGCAGAGCAGGGGCATCATTGACAAATATCATCTGTAGTTGGTTCATGATGTCCTTTTGCTTCGCCGGGTCCGAGGTCTGGCCGTACTCGTCAAGCAGCTGGTCCGCCTTGGGATCGTCGAAGCGGCCCCAGTTCTCGTTTGCGTTCTGCCCGATGGGCAGAATGGTCATTTTGCTCATCTGCCCGCGGTAGAACTCGTATGGAGTTGCTCCACCCGATGACCAGCTGAGCGTCCACTGGAATTTGCCCTGGAAGACCTGCTCCTGCCAGGAATTCTCCTCCGGAGTATCGAGTGTGATCTCGATACCGAGGTCTTTCATGTTCTGCGAAATGATTTGGCACGCAGAGTTCCAGTCGGTCCAACCGTTCGGCGAAAGCAGCGCGTACTTCATCGGCTTGCCATCGGGGCCAATGCGGATGCCGTCTGCACCCTTATTCAGTCCGGCCTTGTCCAACATCTCATTGGCGGTCTTGGGATCATAGTTGGTCCAGGTGCCGGCCGCCACTGCCTCGGCGCTCTTCCAAATCTTGAATTCATCGGACAGTCCGGTGGCATCCAGCGGCGGCACATAGTCGAACATGGCCACATTGAGTACCATCTTCCGGTCAATGCCCATGCTCACGGCCTTCCTCACATCGGCGCTGTCAAATGGCTTCACAGCGGGATTGATGTACAGCAACACCCCATCCCCACCCAGGAAGTAGTAGTGAAAGTCCTGCGGGTTCTTTGCCACGAACGTCTTCTCAACGTCGGGCACGAAGTTGCCTGCCCAGTCGAGCTCGCCGTTGGCGAGAGCAAGGTTCGCCTGGTCATTCCCTGGATAGGCCGGGAAGCGCAATCCCTGGAAATAGGGCTTGCCCGCCTGCCAGTAGTGAGGATTCTTTTCTACAACGTAGATCTGATCTTGGAATTTCGTGACCTCAGTGAATGGCCCGGTGCCCACAGGATTCTCATTCGTGAAGGTCGCCGGATCCGGGATATCCTTCCAGATATGCTCCGGCACGATCAACTGGTTCGCCAGCAGGTGCAAGGCGGGCGTATGTATGACCTTGAACTTGAACTCTACGGTGAAGTCGTCCGGCGCTGACCAGCCATCAACGTTGTCGGTCAAGATCGAACCGATGTTGTTGAGCAGCTCCGGCTTGGCTTTTAGTAGGTCGAAGGTGTATATGACGTCTTTGGCCGTGAAGGGCTGGCCGTCTGACCACAGGACATTCTGTCTCAGCTTGAAGGTCAGCACGGTGTTGTCCGCATTCCAGCTATATGCCGTGGCCAGCCAGGGCACCAACTCGCCGGTTGCTTTGTTGAAAATCATCAAGGGCTCGTACATCACTCCATTACCGGCTTGCAGTCGGGAGTCCGGCGAGAATAGGTTGAAGTTACGCACCCAGGTCGATTGCTGTTCCATGTTGACCGTGAGAAAGGCCTTGGATGCATCCGTAGTTGGCGCCGCGGAAGGCGCCGGGGCTTGGGTTGCGATATTCGGGACCGCGGTGACTGCGGGCGCTTGAGTGACTGCGGGACCTTGGGTGGCTGCGGGAATGGAAACGCCGCCGCATGCGGCAAGCACAAGCGCAGCCAGAACCAGCACGGCCATCGCCGTGTATATCTTGTATCTGAACATGATTTCCTCCGTATCGTATAGGAATTCATCCTTCAAAGTGCGAAACGTGCCGGGATATCCGATGTCTCACCTCCTCCTGCGTTGGGCCTCGCTGCCGTCTGTCACGGAGCACCCACACGATTCGCGCACGACAAGCTGCGTTCGCATGAGTGTGACGCCGTTGGCGCGCCGGCCGCGTATCTGGCGGACCAGTTGGCTGACGGCTGCGCGTCCCACTTGCTCAATCGGGACGCGCACTGTTGTGAGAGGCGGCGTCAGGAACTGCGCGATCGGCGAATCGTCGTAACCGACGACTTT
>JBGPAT010000209.1:0-5265 GCA_041480885.1 Anaerolineae bacterium | reverse complement strand
TGGCCATCGGTCAGAAGAAAGCTTCGGTGGCGCGCACGGTGGGCATTCTCGAACGTCATGGCGCGATGGAGCACACCATTGTGGTTGTGGCGGCTGCCGATGAGTCTGCCGCGTTGCAGTACATTGCCCCCTACGCGGGGTGCGCGATTGGTGAGGAGTTCATGGAGACTGGCCGCGATGGCCTGATGATCTATGATGACCTGTCAAAACACGCCTGGGCCTACCGTCAGGTCTCCCTGCTGCTGCGCCGTCCCCCTGGGCGGGAAGCCTATCCGGGCGATGTGTTCTATCTGCACTCGCGACTGTTGGAACGTGCCGCGCGTCTTGCCAATCAATATGTCATCACGAAAAAGGACTTCGCCGAGACTCTGGCATCCGTGAAGGACGCCGTGGATGGCAAGATCTATGGTGGACCGATCGCCAGGGACGAGGCCGTGACTGCCTTGAAAGCCTTGGCCGCGCCTGATGACCACAAAGTCGTCAAGATCAGGGGCTCCGGCGGCTCGCTGACTGCCCTGCCGATCATTGAAACGCTGCTGGGAGATGTATCAGCCTACATTCCGACCAACGTGATCTCCATCACGGATGGTCAAATCTATCTTGAGTCGAACTTGTTCAACGCCGGGATCCGACCCGCGGTCAACGTCGGGATCTCCGTGTCCCGCGTGGGTGGCGACGCTCAATCCAAAGCCATGAAGCAGGTGGCGGGCCGGCTGCGACTGGACATGGCCGCCTATCGCGAGTTGGCCGCCTTTGCCCTCATGTCGTCCGACCTGGATAAGGCAACCCAGCAGCAACTCGGGCGCGGTCAACGAATGCAGGAAATACTCAAGCAGCCCCAGTACTCACCGATGTCGCTATCAGATCAGGTGATTGCGATCTTCGCCGGCACCAACGGCTTTGCGGATCAGGTCCCCGTGGAAAACATGAGTGCCTGGCAGACCGAGCTGCTCCGGTACATGGAGGCTTCATTTCCCGAGATCGGCCGTGAGATCGCCGATAAGAAGATCATCACCGATGATATTCGTGCGCGATTGATGCAAGCCCTCCAGACATTCCGCAACACCTGGAGCTCATAGGTCATGGCTTCCGCGCGTGAGATGCGGCTGCGCATCAGAAGTGTCAAGAACATCTCCCAGGTCACGCGGGCACTGGAGGCTGTCAGCGCGGCCAAGGTGCGCAAGTCCGTGCAGGCCGTTGCGGCCACGCGTGCGTATGCCTCCAAGGCCTGGCAAGTGTTGACTCATGTCGCTGCCCAACCCGGACGGGCAAGCCTGCATCCACTATTGACAATACGACCCGAGCCCAAGGCGGCACTTGCGATAGTCATCACTAGCGACCGAGGGCTGGCGGGTGCCTACAACACCAATGTCGTCCGGTTCATCGCACAGCATTTGGATACGTATCGCTATCCGGTTAAGTACATTGCCGTGGGCCGCAAGGGCCGCGACCTCCTGGTCCGACGGCGCAAAGCATTGATTGCGGATTTCAGCAATCTGCCGGCAGCGCCGGCCTTTGCGGATGTGTCCGCGATCGGCCGGTTGGCGGTGACCGAGTTTGAGACGGGCCAAACCGACGAGGTCTATCTGGTCTACACCGATTTCATCAACATGGGCCGTCAGATCGCTACCATGAAGAAGCTCCTGCCGCTCGAGCTCACGGGGGAACAAGGTGTGATGCAATTTGAGAAGCGCAGCGGCCCGGCCCCGGCGTATGAGTACGAGCCGGATCAGCGGGAGCTCCTTGATGAGATCATCCCGCGTTTCACGTCGCTGCAGGTCTATCAGGCTATCCTCGAATCACTGGCGAGCGAGCATGCCGCGCGCATGGTTGCTATGCACAATGCCACGGACAATGCCAGGGAGTTGGCCGGCGCATATGAGTTGCAGTACAACAAAATGCGGCAGCAGACGATCACCAACGATATTCTGGATATCGTGGGTGGCGCCGAAGCGTTAACATCTGCATGATTATTTCTCGATCGGGTCCCGTACCCGCAGCAAGAGTCGCTTGATCCAGGCGCAAGCCTGGGAAAATCGGAGGTACCAAATCGTGGCAAACGCAAACGGGCGAGTGGTGCAAGTCCTTGGTGGTGTGGTGGACGTGGAATTCCCTGAGGGCCAGATTCCTGAGCTCTACGAGGCCATTGAAGTGGACCGACCTGGCAGGGAGCCCCTCGTCCTGGAAGTGGAGAAGGATCTTGGGAACCACTGGGTTCGCACGGTGGCCATGGACGCCACCGACGGGCTGCAGCGCGGCCTCCCGGCGCGCGCCACCGGCTCGCCCATCATGGTTCCGGTCGGCCCGGGCACGCTCGGGCGCATTTTCAACGTCCTTGGACATCCCGTGGATCAAAAAGGGGAGGTGACCGCGACCGATTACTATCCAATTCACCGTTTGGCACCGACCTTTGCCGATCAATCGACGCGTGTAGATGTTTTTGAGACCGGCATCAAAGTGATTGATCTGGTGGCACCTTTTACGAAAGGTGGGAAAACGGGAATCTTCGGCGGGGCCGGAACCGGCAAGACTGTAATCATTATGGAACTCATCCGTTCGGTTGCCAGCGAACACGAAGGCAACTCAGTCTTCGCCGGCGTGGGCGAGCGCACGCGCGAAGGCAGCCAGTTGTATCGCGAAATGCTTGAATCTGGCGTAATGAAGGATACCGTCATGGTCTATGGGCAGATGAATGAGCCGCCCGGCGTTCGCCTGAGGGTCGCTCTTTCGGCGCTCTCCATGGCCGAGTACTTTCGGGACCAGGGACGTGATGTCCTGCTGTTCATCGATAATATCTTTCGTTTCTCTATGTCGGGCTCGGAAGTCTCCGCCTTGCTGGGGCGCATGCCGTCTGCCGTCGGGTATCAGCCAACGCTGGCCACCGAGATGGGGGAACTGCAGGAGCGCATCACCTCCACGCGCACCGGCTCGATTACTTCCATGCAGGCCGTTTATGTGCCGGCGGACGACTACTCGGATCCCGCGCCGGTTGCCACCTTCACACATCTGGATGCCACCATCGCGTTGGAGCGCTCTATTGTGGAGAAGGGGATCTATCCGGCGGTGGATCCTCTGACCTCGACTTCCCGGATCCTTGACCCAAACATTGTGGGCCCCGATCACTACAACACGGCCCGCGAGGTGCAGCGCGTGCTCCAACGCTATAAGGACTTGCAGGACATCATTGCCATTCTTGGCATTGACGAACTAAGCGAAGATGATAAACTGATTGTGGCGCGCGCTCGCAAGATCGAGCGTTTCTTCTCGCAGCCGTTCTTCGTGGCGGAGCGCTTCACGGGCATAGCCGGTCGCTACGTTGCGCTCAAGGACACGGTGCGGGGCTTCCGTGAGATCCTGGATGGGCACTGCGATGACCTGCCGGAGCAGGCTTTTATGATGGCCGGCACGATCGAGGATGTCCGTGAGAAGGCGGAGAAGCTCGAGAAGAGCTCCTGAAGCGCCCGGCCGGGAGTGCGGGGTCACTTATGGTTCGGACGGCGCGCCCTGAAAGATCGCGTGTGCTATGCGACGCGATTGCCGCGTGAGTGCTCTCCAGATCCCCGCGCCAATACCTGACTAAGAAACCATCATGCCGATCCGCTGCGAAATCGTCTCTCAAGACCGAACCGTCTTCCAGGGTGACGCGGACATCGTCATCCTGCCCGGCGCGGCAGGAGAAATGGGCATCCTGCCTCACCACGCGCCTATATTGACCACTCTGAAGTACGGCGTCGTGAAAGTCCGGCGCGCAGGAGCAGAGCACGTCTTCGCCGTGGCTGGCGGCGTGGCAGAAGTTCAGCCCGATCTGGTCACGGTTCTGGCAGATGCCGCCGAGAATGTTGACGAAATTGATGTGGCCCGCGCCCAACTCGCGAGGAAACGCGCCGAAGAAGCCCTCACGAAAGGCGTTCCTCAGGATCAGGATGCGCTCCTGAGCATGGAGGCCGCCCTGCGGCGCTCCAACCTGCGCTTGGATGTCGTCCGCCGCTACCGCAAGAATTCACCTCGCTTCCCCGGACAGTAAACCCTGTGGCCTTCTTCTCAAAGGACCTCGGGATTGATCTCGGCACCACGTTCATCCGTCTTGCGGACAGCACGCAGGTGCTGATGCAGGAACCGACCATTGTCGCCATTGAGGTGGCAGAGCAGAAGATGGTTGCGGTCGGCCAGGAAGCGCGTGAGATGATTGGTCGCGTGGGCGACAACATCGAAGTCGCGCGCCCACTTCGCAATGGCGTAATCGCGGACTACGAGATCACCGAAACACTGCTTTCCTATATGCTCCAGCGCGTCAGCGGTTCGCTGAGAGTCTTTCGTCCGCGCGTAATGATTTCGGTGCCGTATGGCGTGACCAGCGTGGAGCGCCGGGCCGTCTACGAGGCGGTCATGGAAGCCGGCTCGCGCGAAGCCACTCTGATTCAGCAGTCACTGGCGGCTGCCCTGGGAATCGATCTCCCCATCGCTTCGCCATCCGGCAACATGGTGATTTGCCTCGGCGGCGGCTGCACGGAAGCCTCGATCATGGCGATGTATGGCATCGTCTCCGCGGATACACTGCGCAAGGGGGGCTTGGACTTGGATGATGCCATCGCTGCGTACGTTCGCCGAAAATACGGGATCATCATCGGCCAGGTGACGGCCGAACAACTCAAGGTGAAGATCGGCGCGGCCGTGCCGCAGGACACTGAGAATAGCCTGGAAGTGCAGGGGCAGGACCAGGTTACCGGTTTGCCGCGTCCGGTCACGCTCACCACTGGGGAGATCGTGGAGGCATTGCAGGATCCGCTGAAGGAAGTCACTGAGACCTGTCGGCGGGTGCTGGAGCGTACTCCCCCTGAGTTGGTGGCCGACGTCATCGACCGGGGCGTGGCGCTATGCGGTGGTGGTGCTCTTCTGCGCGGCGTGGATAAACTTCTGACTAAATCCCTCGGCATTCCCGCCTACCTGGTCGACAACCCGATGACTTGTGTGGTGGAGGGCGCCGTGCGCGGTCTGGGCATGATGAATATTCTGCGGCGCAATCTGACGCAAGTCTAGTAACAATCTCGATTGACAAGCGCAGAGCGTGCGGACCGCAGAAACGGAGGTCCGCACGCTCTTAGTTTGGCGTCTGACCGCTTTCGTCTACCCCTGGCTACGCCCTTCCAGACCGAGGCTCGCCGCCTCTACACCAGGTAGTAGGTCATACGCTGCAAGTGGGTGGATGGATCAATGTGCTGCACGAACACACCTTTCGGAACATTCAGGCTGGTGGGCGCGTAGTTC
>JBGPAT010000208.1:0-5297 GCA_041480885.1 Anaerolineae bacterium | reverse complement strand
GCAGGGTGGCTATTTCTTCTGGATCCGTCTGCCCGGAAGCGACACTGAGGCCCTGCGGCAGCAGGCGCAGGCAAATCGCGTTGACTTCCGCCCCGGCATTCTCTTCTCCAGTCAGGGTGCGTTACGCGACTATCTTCGACTGAGTTTTTCGTTCTATGATGCAGCTGACATCGAACGCGGTCTGCAGCGCCTCACCCAGTGTCTTCACGACGCCTGAACACACACCGGCCTGCAATTGCTCAAAGGCTGCCCTTCCAGTAGTGCGTATCTCATTGTCGCAGACCGGGAAGCGTGCGCTCCCCTTGCAGGGCGGAGGGGCCCCGAGCGAAGCGAGTGGCGACGAAGTCGAAGATCCCCCGTGAAGCGGGACAATCCTCCACCCCCTTGGCTTCCCCGTCCAGTCAACCGATCTACCAATCTACAGATCCACCAATTTACCGATCCCCAAGCTTCAATCCACAATCTACAATCTAAAATCGTAAATCGTCAATCGAGGATCCGCCTATTTCATCCTCTCCGCCACGATCTCCGCAACGTCCTTGACCTGAACCGTCCCGCCATCTGCCGTCGCAGCGTCGCTCAGCATCGTCATGCAGAATGGGCAGCCCACCGTCAGCGTGGTCGCGCCCGTAGATTTCGCCTCCGCAAATCGTGCTGCGTTGATCCGGCTGGTGCCGTTCTCCTCTTCCTTCCACATCTGTGCCCCGCCCGCGCCGCAGCAGAATGACTTGGCCTCGTGCCGGGGCATCTCGATCACCTGCACTCCCGCTGACTTCAGGTCCTGACGGGGTGCCTCGAATATCTGGTTTTGCCGCCCGAGATAGCATGGATCGTGGAACGTCACCTTGTACTGGTCACCGGCGATATCCAGGCCAATCTTGCCCGCCGCTACGAGTTCGTTGATCAGCTGCGTGTGATGGATGACCGTGTAATTGCCGCCGAATGCCGGGTATTCATTCTTCAATGTGTGCAGGCAGTGCGGGCAGGTCGTCACGATGCGCCTGGGCTTGACCTCGTTCAGCACCGCCACATTCGCGGATGCCAGGCTGAAGAAGATATCTTCACGTCCGGCCCGTCGCGCGGGATCGCCCGTGCATTGTTCGTTGTGTCCCAGCACCGCGAAGTTGACCCCCGCCCCGTTGAGGATCTTGGCAAACGCCTGGGCGATTTTCTGCGCCCGAGCGTCGGTCGCCGCAGCGCAGCCCACCCACCACAGGATCTCGGGTGCCGGATTGCTTTCGATGGTAGGGACGCTTAACCCTTCGGCCCATTTCATCCGGTCGGCCTGCGACACGTTCCACGGGTTGGCGTTGCGCTCCATGCCCTTGAACGCCGCCTCCAGCTCCTTGGGGAAGCTGCTCTCCATCATCGACAGGTTGCGGCGGATGTCGAGGATGTCGCGCATCGGCTCATTCCCCACGGGGCAGATGTCCACGCAGGCGCCGCAGGCCGTGCACGCCCACACGGCCTCCTCCGGGATCAACGTCGTGAGCTGCACGTCCGTCGCCTCACCGCCGTTCAGGTGATAGCGTTTGTTGATCTCCAGGGCGGCCGGGCTGAGGATCTTGCCCGTGTTATACGCCGGGCAGACTTCCTGACAGCGGAAGCACATGATGCACGCATAGCTGTCCATGATCTGTTCCCAGCCCAAGTCGCGCATCTTGGCCGCCCCGAACTGCTCTATGGATTGGTCATCCAGATTGATGTAGCCAAGCTCGCCGATCGACCTCCTGTGCGGCTTCAGTGCGAAGTTGATCGGCGCAAAGAACAAGTGGATGTGTTTTGAATATGGGAAATACGGCAGGAACGCCAACACCGCGCCCAGTGACACCCAGAACATGATGTGTTCGCCGATGAGCAGGCTGCCCGCGTGCACGCCCGACCACAGAGTTGCCACGGTCGAAACGATCGGCTGCCAGCTGTCGCGGATTCCCTCTGCCGCCACGTGGAACGACTCGCCCAACAATCTGGCCGAATTGTGCACAAAGATGAAAGTGGCGACAATGGCCGAATCGCGCAAGATGCCGAAACGCGCTTTTGGGTGAAGTAGGGTCGTCTCTCGCGTCGTGAGCGTCGCCGGTCGAAGAATGAAGCGGCGGATCGCCATCCCAACGATCCCTACCAGGATTGCGGTGTTGGCAATGTCCGCCAGCAGACGATACACATTGCCGGCGGCCCCCGTTTGATTCAGTATGCTGAAACTGGTGTAGCCGTAAACCAAGTCATTCAGGTTCACGACCAGAAAGATCAGGAAGCCCCACCCAATAAGTCCGTGCAGGATGCTCGGCCCTATGCGCAGCCGGAAGACCGGCTGAAAGAGTCCAACTTTGGCAATCAAATCCCCGATGCGTTTCCAGATGACGCTCCAATCGATCTTGCCTTGCCCGCTGGAAATGTTGTGGACAATGCGCTGCACTCCGCGCCAGGTGAAGCAGAGCGAAACCGCCACCGCCAGCGCAAACAGGATTTTTTCGATAGGGGTCAGCATGGTTGCCTCCGTTCCGTCAGCTCTGCCATTCTTGTGGTTCTCGGGCTTTGTGCCTTGAAAACCGCTTGCCCTTCGCTCTCACGGCGATTTTCTGGCGGAGCTCCGGCGCCATCTTCCTGTGTGACCATGAGATTGTGAAGCGCGTGCTTCGGTCAAAGTGTGTCGCATCGGGCACGAGTGTAGCACAGCAACAAAACGCGGAGGCCCATTGCCTCCGCTCATCTCGGTCACGCCGATTTTAGCGCCGAATGCCTTTATTTGCTGATGTCGTTGACGTAGCCCTTGGCCGGGGCGCAGACTTTGGTGAAATGCGTCGAGAGCGTGTCCCAGGTGAGCTGGTGGTCCTTATTCCAGGCATCATTGACGACCAGGGAGAGACATCCCGGGCCAGCATTGTAGTTCACGAGCGTCAACTTCCACAGGTCTTCGTAGGATGCCACTTCACCCGCCGATTGCCCCACTGTGTTATAGATGACCTGAGCGGTTTGCTCGCAGCTGGCCAGCAGCGTGTGGGCGAAAACACCGACGCCGAAACTGGCCCGGCTCAGGTCTATGCCGAGGCTGCACTTGTCGCACTTGGCATCTACGCTGCCGACCAGTGCTTGGCGCAGAAGCTGCTGTTCCCCGGGCTTCAGGTGTACATATCCCTTGCTGCATCTCTCCGCCGATAGCGCCAGGGGGCAATAGCTGCCGAAGAACGAAGGATTCCATAAGAGCGTGGTATCCGCACCGTTTTCCGTCAGCTGTCCGAGGCCGACATCCGTGCTGGCTTTGAAGACTCCCGGCCAGAACTGACTCTCGCGCGCAAATAGATTCTTGAGAAGTTGGGCAGGCACGCCGGTATCTTCTGTCGTGTTAAGGATGAGCGTGTCGAACTGGTTCTGCCATCGGTCCACAGCTGGGCGAGCCGCCTCCTGTCCGCAGGTGTTAGCCCCGCCGTCCGGCAGCAGCCCGCCGTCGGGGCAGGCGCTAGCGTCCACGGCGCCCTGCAGAATGAGGTTGGCGGAAAGATAGTTGTACGGAATATCGCTGGAGAGATCTGAGGCATCCTGGGGCGTACTCAACCACGCGGGCGGCCCTCCGACGGGCGGGAACGATTGCCAAATCGCCGAGCAGGAGGCAACCCGGACGCCTTTCCATTGGCTCGACAGAACGTCTATGTACCATGATGGACTGTCTGGATTTTTCACTTTCGAGAGGGCCACGCGCACCTGCGCGCCAAAAACCTGGCTGCTGTCTCCGTAGCTGGACCACGCCCAGAACTCCAGCGCTGCACCCGTGGGGGTCGTGGGAGCGAGCTTCAGCTTGCAGGTAGCGTCGCAGGTGAAGGGTTTCCCATCCAACGTGCCTTCGATGCGCAGGATATGTTGGTTTGGAAGAGGCTCCTCTCCTTTCAGGACCAGGATCGGGACGGTCTCGCATATGCTGGTACCGGCCTTCGTCACGGCGTCGCATCCTTCCAAGGAGAGCCATACCTTGGGTGGAGGCAGAGTGACCGTGATCACACGCTGCGATTGGCTGGTCTTTACCAGGTAGATGTAGTACCCCTGGCAGCCGTTGTGCGCAGGCACGTAGCATGGGGGCTGCCCCTTGAATTGAAGGTAGATGTCAAGGTCGCAGTTCTTGTAGACGTCACCGAGGGTGGGTTGGCCCTTGTGGTCTACAACCACCGAGCACGCCACCTTGTTTGTGTCCCACTCTGCCAACCACCACGTGTAGGCGGTGAAATCCACGGTGATCGGCACGACCCGGTCGGGCCCTGGAGGCGTCATCCGCTTGGCCGCGTGAACACGAACCGCGGGCGCGATTGCAAAACTACCCGCGATCAGCAGCAGGGCAATCAGGGCATTCGGGAGGATCCCGCGCGCGCGACGAACCTTCATGGCCCGGTTTTCACAAAAATGAAGTCCACCATGATTATAGTGGACTCTGTCCTTTTCTGGATTACCGTTTCGTGGCCGGTTTCCTGGCGACCTGCCTGCGCCTGGCCGTTCTTGGCCGGGTGCTTTTGGCTTTGGCCGCCGGCTTCCTGGCGGCGGGGGCTGTGCCGGCTGCCAACTTGCTTTCGGCCTGCAGGCTCTCCAGCGTGCTCAGGTCCTGCTCGAGACTGTGCCTGCGGGCGAAAAGGCTCACAAGATAAATGGCCATGATCACGACAAAAACAACGTAGCCCGCGATCATATACGTGGACGTATCGGGGGGAGCTGCTTGAAGTAGCATGGAATACTTCCTTTATCGAGTATTTCTGGTGGCGAACTCCGGCTGGAGCCCTGGGGGGACCTTGACGGAGGATCAGCGAATCAAGCCGAGCTTGAGCTGTTCGACTCTTTCAGCCAACCTGCCCATCAGAATGCGATTCCAGAACAAGTCGACGAAGATGATCGTGAAAGCGAACAGCGCGAAGAAGAACGCCACGCGCATCTCGGGCGACATCGCAAACGTGCCCTGGGCGCTTGGATCGCCGCTTCCAATGACCACCGGGTGGATCGTGCGAAAGAGGCGGATGGCAAAGAATGTGATCGGGGCGCTGATGGCACCAAGGATCGTATAGACGGCGCCGAACCTGGCTCGGCGTCCGGGGTCTTCGATTCCTTGCCGCAGCATGAAATATGCAATGTAGATGAGTTCGGTGACCGCCGCGGTGGTAAGGCGCGGATCCCAGGTCCACCAGGTGTTCCAAATCGGCCGGGCCCAGATTGAGCCAAGCACAATGGTGATCAGGAAGAAAACGAGGCTGATCTCTATGGCGGCTATCTCGACGATGTCCCACTTCTGATCCTTGGTGACTAGAAATGCCACGCCTGCCACG
>JBGPAT010000207.1:0-5352 GCA_041480885.1 Anaerolineae bacterium | reverse complement strand
GAATTGGCCAAAGCCGAGGGCGCGGTTACGTGCTGTTCGCTGATATTCAGCATCTAGCCCGCCCGTTTCTTCCCGGCTTGCAAGATGAGCCGGTGACTGCTATAATAGAACTGATGTTCTGCGGCGCGGTTAGGTGCAATAGAAGCGGGTTGCGAAGCCTGCACCCTGCGCCGCCAGGAAGACGACTTGGTACTTGAAAAGTGGGAAGGATTGGAGGGAGGCCCCATGACAGAAGATACGGTCGAGAGAATCGAGAAAGGCCTGTCCGAAACCCGCGACAACCTGGTTCACTGGTTGGAGGCCACGCCTGAATCGAAAGTTGAAATCTGCTGCGGTGCCGAGAACGAGACGCCCGTAGAGGAGCACCTTCACGCGATAGATCGTTGCCTTCAGAACATCGGGCAAAGCACCTATGGCATCTGTGAGGTTTGCCACGAGCCGGTGGACGCCGAACTGCTGACGATGGACTACACGGCGACCGTGTGCCTCGGCCACTACAGTGAAGAAGAGCTTCGGCAGCTCGAAAATGAACTCGAGCTTTCTCAGGTCGTCCAGCGGGCGCTGCTTCCCCAACAAGCGCCCGTGATTCCGGGTCTGAGCGTTGCGGCCTTCAGCCGTCCGGCCCAGATCGTGAGCGGCGACTATTTTGATTTCATCGAGTTCAAGGATGGCGGGCACGGCATCGTAATGGCAGACGTGAGCGGGCACGGGGTCTCCGCTGGCATGCTCATGAGCAGCCTGCAGATGGCTTTTCACACACTCGTCCCGGTGGCGGAGTCCCCGCTGGAAGTGCTGGAACGTATTAATCACCTTTACGCCCATAACATCAACTTCACAACGTTCGTCACGATCTTCTTTGGCAAGCTAGAGCCGAACTCGCATACCTTCACGTATGGCAGCGCTGGACACAATTCCGCCTACCTCTATCGTGCTGCCAGCGGCGAGGAGGTTCTCCTACATCCAACCGGCCCCGCGATCGGGTTGATGGAGGGCTTTGGCGTCCACTCGGAGCAGGTTGAGCTGAACCCGGGGGACACGCTCGTGCTCTACACCGACGGAGTGACCGAGGCTTCAAATCGCGATGGTACGCAGCTGGGTTTGGATGCACTGGCGGAGGTCATCCGCCTCAACCAGACTCTCGCCCCGGAGCAGATCATCCAGAGGGTATTGCAGAAGCTGAATTCCTACATCGACGGCAGCCCTCTGACAGACGATGTGACGCTGGTTGTCTGCAAGGTGGCCTAGCAGCCTCCCGGTATGCGCAGAGGGGGGAGGCCCTCGAAAGGAACCCCCTGTATCAGCTTGATTAGTCCGGGACTACGTCACTACATTGTCCGGGTTGGCAATGTACTGCCACCAATTGTTGTGGATGCCGTTCTTACGTCCAGCCGTCTTGGGAAGGTGTGTCAGCCACCACCGCTGGTACTCCCTCTCGTCCCCCCCACCCCACTCAGCCGCGGATACCATCCGGATATCACCTCGGAAGTCCGGGAAGTTCAGCCAGTCATAGCAGTTGGATCGAACCAGATTGGGATTGCCCAGATCGTAAGGCTTGACCGCATTCGGAGCGTAGTGCACCGAACCGACGGCTGCCCGGCCCGGGGCTATCTGGTCAAATAGCAGGAACCTTTGGAATAAGTTGAGCGGCGGATCCGGGCTGACGGCGGCGGGCATTCGGTTTGGCCTGTAGGTCCATTCCAGGAAATCCAAGCTGTTAAACACCTTGGCCAGTATGGCCTCGCTGCGGTGATTGAAGGAATGAAGCATCTCACCAACATCACGTTCGTATGAAAAGCCCATGATCACGAACCGGCGCGTGGAGACGTCGGCACCAGCGAGTGGCGGAGCGTTGCACCAGAACGCTCCGGGACCCGCCATCACCGACTCATACAGTCCCGCGTACGGGAAGGCCATGATCCACACTTCATCGAATTCCCCGTTGGTGACGCGTTGCGGCACATTGTATTGCCGCAGGATGCCCTGGTAATCGACACCTAATGGCGTATGAGGTGCCCCGCCGCGCGTGACGCTCAGATACGCCTCAGCGGTGTAGCTGAACCCATCCGCAAGCGCAGGGAATTCATCCAACTCCAGTCGCTGTGTGATTTGATAGCGCACGAGTCCGCCGCTCGCCTGCAGGACGTCTGCGATGAAACGGCCGACGAGATCGTCGGGACGAGCCCAGCCCATGTACGTGACGAGCTTCTTGCCTCCGACCGGGTCGACAGTAGGATTGTAGATGATGAGCAGGACTTTAGGGCTGGTGATTTGAGCAGGTTCATCCGAACTGTCCGGAAGAAGTGCCGGCTGAACCGGCATTGACTCGGTCGCCGCGGGCAATTGCGTCGGCGGCTTGGCGCCAAGCAATGAATTCAGCCAATCCAGGAACGGCATATTTAGATCCTCGCTCGGGATTCAGACCCCGGCACGCCGCTTCTCAGTTGCCACAGGGTGATGGCTCCCCTAGGGCACATCGGAGGCGAAATATATCCTGTCTTGCAAAGCAAAATACCATACGTGGCTCGAGCTGATGGCCATCGCGCTGACCGATCCCTGGGGCAGCGGATTTCCGCGGCCTGCCATGGGACGCAGCTGGCTCTGCAATTCAAGCGAGCGCGGCTCGAACTGGAAGACGCCCTGGCTGTCGGAATCCAGAAGGAGCAATGCGGAATCCGGCGCAGGAGCGAACATCATCTCCGTGAAGTGCGCCTGCGAGAAGAGCTTCAGGTCGCGATAGGCTGGAAGCGGGTTTACCAGGACGGCCGGATCGACGCAGCGAGTTGGGACGGCGTCTATGTGGCTGTACGAGCACGTGGACACGTGCCCATCTGAATGGAGGATGTAGAGGTCGTCCCGATTCACTGTGAGATCGATTGCGTCATCCAATGCCGGAATTTGGCCGCCAAAGAAGAAGTACGGCCGATCCACAAATGCACCATCCTTGCCCACATACACCCACACGGCGTGAGACTGCGCGTCCAAGACGTATAGGTTGCCACTATCCAGCGTGAAGGCCTTGACCCGGCCCCAGTTGGTATCGGGTGGCGGAAGAGGGATGGCATGTGCCACTTGACCCGGCGCGCAATACAGCAAGTTGCCGCCTCCGTCCACACCCATCACAGTGGCACTCATTGAGTTGACGGGCGGCAAGGCGAACAAGTCAACCAGCGGGCCGACCTTGTAGTCGCCGTAGGATCCGGGTGAACATGTGAAGCCGCTGTCCACTTGAAAGCCGCCGCTGAGCAGGGCGATATGCAGGATCGCCCCGCGCTGCGCATCCAACAGGTAAAGATCATTCTCGTTGGCAGACATCCGGCCTATCTGCGCTCCAATCCCGGTGCTCAGGACCGGCTGGAACTGGAGCCGAACGATACCCAGCAATTGGTCCAGACTCTGTTGCGCTTCGGTGCGCAACTTGCGCGTCTCCGCCGATTGGTCATACGTCTCCGCTTTGTCGAGATAGAACAGCTCCCGCTGCCACGCTTCGCGCTGAGCGGCGGCCTCCGTGAGGCTTAGCGCCTGCGCCCGCGCTTCCTGAGCCTGCACAAGATATTGCTCGTATTGCACACTCCGGCCGTATCGGAAATACACGGCGCTGGCAATTGTCACCACTACCAGCGGCACCAGAACGGCGATGAACATCATGGCCGGTGATGAAAATGACCATGGACTCTGCTCTGAGCCCGGCAGCAGGCGAGGCAGGAAACGGCGCAGCTCTTGGACAATCCGTTCGGCGCTTTGACGCACCGCCTGCATCGCCCCGGCAACGGCCCGGGCTGCGATGCGCGTGCGATGTGAACCTATTTGTCGTTGCCGGGATTCGGTAGGCGGTGGCTCAGCCGGCGGTGCAGCGGCGCCGGCGTCGGATTTCAACAATCCATGTGCTTCCGGTGCGGGGATATCGTCTTTTCGATCGGGCGGAATCGCATACGCGGAAGGCCCGACGTCATGGGGGGCGCGGAGTGGTGGGGATCCGACGACGGCAGCCGATTCGGGCGGCGGCGAAGCGGAGGGCATCCGCTCATTCGCCGCGCTGAAAGCCTGCTGACCCTCGTGCACATCCCATGTCCCTACGGGCACTGACGGGGCGATACTGTCCGCTGCAGCAGGCGCACGTTGAACAACCGTGATCCCCTTGCCTTCTGCGGCCTGTATCAGCACCCCATTGACATCTTCCGGCGTTGATGCCATGAGTCGCCGCCTGGTCGCTTCCAAGGAGGCCGGGCTTCCATCCTGGAGTGCGGTTTCCCAGGCTGAAGGCTCCTGACTGCACAGAACTAGTCGATCATTAGGTTGAAGAGTGACCTGTGAGAAATAGAATGAAGCCGTTTCGCTCAGACCCAGGCCTCGCCCAGAAAGGCTGTCGGAGATCTGCTGCGCACCATTCACACCTAGCACGTAGGCGTGCATCGGCCCGCTAAGGAGGATCGTGACGTGCCACTCCCGAATGGCCGCCAGAGCCAGGGATCCAACGGCGTACTGCCCGTGCACATGGCTGGACGCGTTCCGGTCGTGCAGGGTGCTGTTGATGGATTCAGTCGCGCTGCGGAGCGCGGCGGTGATCGTGCCTGGCGTCTGATAGAACGCGACGGCGGCTCGGCTGGCAGATTGCACGCACTCGCCCGTCGAAAGCACGGCCTTGCCCGCCGGGAGAAGATAGACGATGAGACGATCTTGATCGCGGCCGCGTGCCGCCTTGCGCGGCGGAGTCGCCGCCATCAGCCCGGGCAAAGAAGTGAGCACATGTCCATCCACGCGATTGAGCGCGGTGATTGTCAGATCGAGAGGCATCGCAGCTGTTTGAAATTTCCCGGATGATTATACTGGTAAAATCTGAATGACTCCTGCCGTGCATGGAACCATATGCAGTTTACACTTCATAAGAACCTCGCTGAAATTCCCGCGCCAGCGTGGAATGCATTGGCCGCGGCCGGAATCTCGGATACACCTTTTGCGCGTCACGAATACCTGAGCCAATGGTGGCAGACTCGCGGAGGCGGTGAATGGAATGATGCAGAGCTGGTCCTGGTTTCAGCATCGGAGCATGGCCCTCCAATTGGCATCGCTCCACTTTTCAGGACCGAGCACAACGGTCGCCAAGCGCTGCTACTGCTCGGCAGCATTGAGATCTCTGACTATCTGGACCTCATTGTGGTCGGCGCAGATCTTCCGGAATTCATTTCCGGGCTCCTTGACTTCCTGGCACACACCGATGGACTGAGTGGACTGCCCCTCGATTGGTATAACATTCCGGATTCCTCACCCACGCTGGCCGTCTTGAGGGCTGAATGTGAGAAACGCGGTTGGGCTTATCGCGAGGAGGCCTATCGTCCCACGCCGCGCATCAGCCTG
>JBGPAT010000206.1:0-5368 GCA_041480885.1 Anaerolineae bacterium | reverse complement strand
CTGATCGTGCCCTGTTCGGTGCTCATGCAGGGTGAGTACGGCCTGCAGGATGTGTTCTTTGGTGTGCCGGCAGTATTGGGACGCACAGGCGTGGAGCGGGTCGTCGAGTACAAGCTTGATGAGAAGGAGCAGACGCTTTTTGACAAATCCGCGGCGGCCGTAAAGGAGTCGCACGACGCGTTACGAAGACTCGTAAAGATCTAGCATCACTGCCGGGAGGCCCCGGCAGATGGCGCCGACAGCCCGATGTTCGCCGCGGCTCTGCCCGGCTCACAGGTCGGAAGGAACCCGGACGAGCCACGCCGCTGGCGGCACCGGCGACGACGACGCACAATCCTGGAGGACATATGATTCTACATGACAAGATTTCTGTTCAACTCCCGCAGTGGCGCGAACGCATGAAATCCCTCGCCAAGGAGCACGCTGACGTAGTGATAGATCGGGTGACGGTCGGTCAGATCGTCGGCGGCATGCGAGACATCAAATCCCTGCTGACTGATGTGTCCTATGTGGACCCGGCGGAAGGCATTCGTTTGCGGGGCCTGTCCATTCCCGAAGTCCTAAGATTATTGCCAAAGGCGCGCGGGGGCAAGATCCCCTTGGTAGGAGGCCTGTACTATCTGCTGATGATCGGTGAGATCCCGACCAAGGAGCAGGCGCAGGAGATAGAAGCCGAGTGGGCGAGGCGTGCCGAGCTCCCTGAATATATTTACAAAATGCTTAAGGCGATGCCGAAAGATACGCATCCCATGCTCTTGTTTTCGCAGGCTGTGATGGCTCTGGCGAAAGAATCGGCATTCACCCGAAAATACCACGAAGGCATGAAAAAGGATGTCTACTGGGAGCCCGCGCTGGAAGATAGCATGGATCTTACGGCGAAGCTACCGCTCATCGCGGCCTTCATCTATCGCTACAAATATCACGGCGAGGGTAGGAAGCCCAGATACAATCCCAAACAGGATTATGGCACGAACTTCGCACGCATGTTGGGCGTTGAAGACAGGAAAGGATACGCCGAACTTGCCCGACTTTACTTCATCCTGCATTCCGATCATGAGTCGGGAAATGTCAGCGCACATGCCACGCATTTGGTGGGGTCCTCGCTGTCCGACATCTATTTTGCATTCTCGGCGGGGCTCAGCGGCTTGGCAGGTCCTTTGCACGGCCTGGCTAATCAGGAGTGCTTGGGCTGGTTGATTGATGTCAAGAGCACGTTCGGCGGAGTTCCAACGCGTGAGGATCTGCGCAAGTTTGCCTGGGATACCCTGAATAGCGGCAAGGTCATCCCAGGGTACGGGCACGCCGTTTTGCGCGTCCCCGATCCCCGCTTTATCGCCCAATTGGAGTTTGCCAAGGCACGCTTCCCCGAGGATGAGCTGATCCGCCTGGCGGAGCTGGTTTTTGAGGTGGTTCCACAGGTCTTGCGGGAACAGGGCAAAGCCAAGAACCCTGCACCCAACGTGGATGCCATCAGCGGCACGCTGCAGTACCACTACGGTCTGCGCGACTTCGATTTCTACACCGTGCTCTTTGGGGTTGGCCGCGCGCTCGGGGTGACGGCCAACTATGTCTGGGCCCGCGCTCTGGGCTGGCCCATCGAGCGTCCCAAGTCGGTGACGACCAACATGCTGGAAGAGGCGGTCCGGACCCAGGATCAACCCGCCTGACCTTCAATCTACATCAATCGCGAGGCAAGCTACATGCGTCGCCATTCTCTTGGGCGTGACCCGCTGTTCGCGAGCATCCTGCGCCTTCGGCGGACTGGTCGACGGGGGGTGGGTTCGAGGCAACCAGGATAATACTCGTCGTTGCAGTGTGGAGAGCCTGTATCAGCGAAACTGCGATATCAGCCCGTTCACGTCGATCAACGTGCTGTCCTTGCGGACATACATGCCATTTTCGAGCTGCTGGTACTCGCTCATGTCCCTCATGTAGTCGCCCAGTTTTGTCCAGTTGTCCGCGATCAGATCTGGCATCAACTCTCGGATACTGTAATCGTAGTTCCACTTATCGTGTCCCGGATAGAATGGGCCGGTGACGGGCCCCTTTGCGATGACGCGGTCATTCAGCCCCAACAAATCAATCGTCCTGCGATCAGAGTAGTAGGGTATCTGACCAGCGGCATGCACGGCAATCGTAGCCGTGGGCGACGTGTATTCAGCGATTGCCAAGCCAATCTTGACCCGGCGGATATCCGATTTGAGCAAAGGGGCATTGTCTATGGCCCAATTGATCCACGGCTGGCCGCTGACTACCAACAAAACTCCAAGGGCAACGCCCACTGAGACCCAGGACTGCAGGCGTGGATTTGACAGATCCGAAGTCTCGTGGGCGGCTGCCACGTCTGTCATGAAGCAGTCCGCTGCTAGGCTAAACAGCAGAATCAGGAAAGGCATCCCCTGAGCAATGAAACGATTGGCTGCGCCAACTTCCGCCTCAGCATAATCACCGCCAACCCATATCGAATACGCGCATTGGACAAGGAATAAGCATGCCAGCAGCGCCGTCTCCCGCGACCTCATGTCCTTGTACACCCACATCGCGGCGGCGACCGACAGGACGAACAGCAGAGTGTCGCGCGTGGCGTATTGATTGAAGACCAGCAATCCGTTCTTGATGCGTTCTTCAGGCGAGGTACCGACGACCTTCTGATAGAAGGTATTGGGCAGGAAGTCGCCAAAGTAGACGCGCTGAAACCACAGAATGCCGATAAGGGTCAGCACGACTATCAGCAGTGGCATGCCAGCACCCCGGCGATCGGATTTCGTCCGGGCAATCAGGTAGATCAGGATTACTGAGATCTGGAGCAGGGCGTCCAGCCGAACCAGCAATGCCAAAAAGAACAGCAATCCCAACAGTGCAGAAGAGCACCGACGCCGGCCATCCGTGAATTCGAGGGCGACCAGTACGCCGGCGCCTGTCAACAGAGTCAGTGCTCCCACTTCCATACCCCGCAGAGACCAGAAAACAAGTGGAAAGTAGAATGCCGTGATGGTCACGGCGATCAGCGGCGCGTACCGCGAACGAGGCCGCAATAGCTCGCAGATTCTGTACACCACCCAACCATTCATCAGCAGAATCCCGGCTGCAACGACCATCACGACCATCGAAATCTTGGAGGCTGGAATCCGCAGCGAATGCAGCGCCGCCATGAGCAGCATCCATGCCGGATTGGTGAATCCTTCGACCGGTTTCTCACCGACATTCCAGACGATGCCGTATCCCTGTGCCAGATGATGCGCGTATCGCATGCTCACCATCGCGTCGTCGACCAGGGTGAAATAGAGCGTGCCCTTGAGAGAGAATGAGGTTCGCAGAATAAAGACGGCGTAGAAGATCGCAGCTGACACCAAGACCAGCTGCAGGGCTCGTCTTCGGACGGGCCGCATTGCCTCGGCGCCAGAAGCAGGATGATCCTTCAATGATGGCACATGGCGCGCACTCATCGATCAGACCGCGATCTAGGGAAGCTGTACAACCTTGTACAGTTGTACATTGTCGTAACCCTCGAAGTTGTATGGATTCGCCATGGTGTAGATTGGCTGAAAAACCACTTGGATGCCCTCATGTTCCTCGTAGTATCGTGCCAGGAAAGTCGTGAACCCCGACCTCGTCAAGAGGTAGATGTTGTTCCGCTCATACAGGGCATCCGGCAGCGATCGGATTCCATAGCCTTGCAGGACTTGTTCGTAGGAAGGCGAGAACGTGATCCAGCCCGTATCGAAATAGGCGAAATGGGGGAGATCCAAGACTAGGGGATCTGCCCATTCCCAAGGCAAGCCATGAGTTGGCGAGACAATGAGGGCGTCTTGAGGGATCTTACCCCGGAATTGCAGATCTTCTATGTCGGCCAATGTTCTGTGATACAGGGTGAGCTCAAGTTCATTGACGCTGGATGTCGCCAAGGACCTGCTAAGGCTCATGGCGATCGCCGAAGCGGCCGTTAGGAGGAACGCGTAGTAGAAGATCCTGGCAAGGCTTGACTCCCGTGACCCCGGCATCTCGGTTCTTCCGGTGTACAACCAACTCAAGACAACGACGCCCGACATTGCCGCGATGCCCAACAGCGACAACAGAACGTACTTCGGATCCTTGTATGCCCAAACCAGGGCATAGTTTTCGCCTAGGCAGAGCAGCCCCGTAGCCAGGATGGGCCATATTGCTTTTCGGGTCCCAAGACTTGTCTGTGTCCACAGGCCGATCGACAGAATCAAGATCAGGGACGAGATAGCAGCCAGGTTGGGCAGCGTCTTCAAGAACACAATGGCCGAGGATGTAGGATCTTGGCTGGTGCCCGGCACGCGATCGACCAAGTACCTGATCCGATCCAGCGAGTAGATGCCAGCGTCCGGAAAAAAATAGCGCGCGAACAATTCCTGATCGTTGCCGCTCCAGCCGACCATCCGGATCTGTCTTCCTATGTTTTCCAGCCGGTGCGCGTCCTGCAGCTGTTGCGCCGCCTTATTATAGAAGTAGTATGCATTCCAAGCTGGATGCGCCCGTACGTAGAGCCTGTCAAAAGCAAAGCCAGCGAAAACGAGCAGGCCCGTCAGGATGCTGACGGAAACCATGGTTCTTCTCTCGAGGATATGAAAAAGAAGAATCCCGGCAGGCACAACCAGCGGAAAGACAAGTGCTAGCATTTCGAGGCGGATCAGGCTAGCGAGCAAGATCAACGCGACGCCGACCGCAGCCGCCTTTTTCTGGGAAGGCCGCTCGGACCTCGCAGCCGTCAGGACGAGACAGAGCCCCGCGAAGCAGGCCAGCGCAGCCACGCTCGTGAACGTAATATTGAGGGCAAAGTAGGACGCGGACGCCAGGATAAGCGCAATTCCTCCAGTCTTATGCGACTTGGGCATGGATCCTTCAAGCACAATGTACAGTAAGGCTGATACCGAGACGAGATTGATCGCGCTGAACAACAGCATCTCCCAGTTCACGGCTGTGTGCAGTGCATATAGCGGAACAAGTAAGAATCCCAGGAGCACGTTGCTGAAAACCAGGAACGGCGCTGGCATGCCCCCCGGATAGCCCACGGCGATCGAGATTATCTTGAGGTCATCGTTAATCGCGTATCCCGGGTGTAACACGCCGAGGCATATTGCGAAGAAAACGCTCGCGATACCGAACGCCGTACTGGCGGGTGTCGCGAGCAAGTGACCGAGCCTGCTGCTGACGATGCGCTCTCTCATCTGATAGAGTGCTGCGTTTTCTGGAGCACCTGAATGCATGCACTTGCGGATGAACCCATTCACAGAAACTAGGAATGGATCAGGAATCTGCCCCGCGGATTATACCGTCTCGTGCACACTCGTTGATGAATTGTTGATCTGCCGCTGCCTGAATCGCACGGCACACGAGTGCGAGG
>JBGPAT010000205.1:0-5395 GCA_041480885.1 Anaerolineae bacterium | reverse complement strand
GATGAGCTTGGGCACATTGACCAGCGAGGCAGGGTCGGCGGGCTTTCCTGCAAGGGGGCTGACTTCCATCGGGTTCCTCGGCCGTTAGGCTGTCTCCCCCTGGTAAGTATTCGTGCGCAAGAGCCCGATGGGGTTCAGAATGCGATCAAGGTGCGGTTTCGCTTCATGAATCACTGTAATGATAGGCGCGGCAAATCCACCAGTTGCTCTCATGGTCTCTTCAAGCACGAATCGATCCGGCCGCGACTCGCAACCTGCCGGCCTGGCGGCTCACCCTTGCTCATGAGCACATCGGTCACAGGGGAGAGCACTTCCGGCTGACGCGGTTCAGATGGCTCATGAGGGCTACGTTGATCCACCGTGTCGTCTCAGCAACACCAAGACCAATACCCAAATTGTGAGAAGGCGCACATCGCGGCGCGTCGAGGTCTCTCTTACTTCGTGCTGGCTCGCGAGATTCCCTTCACCATTTCGGCAGTCTTCTCCGGCTGGTTGACGCGCGTCGCTACATCCGCCTGGGCAATGATCCCGAGGATCTTGTTGTCGTTGTCCACGACAGGAATGCGTCGCAATTGATGTTCGGACATCGCATCCAGCGCCTTCTGCAGATCATCGTCAGCGCGGCAGGTCACTACCTTGCGCGTCATTACCGCCTCCACTTTCGTGGACTTGGCGTCGCGCCCTTCGGCCACTATCTTCATGGCCAGATCACGATCGGTCACGATGCCGACCAACTTTCGAGTCTGCTCATTCTCAATCACGGGAATCGGACCGATGTTCTCGCGCTTCATCAATTGCGCCACTTCTGCCACCATACTGTTTGGCAGGCAGCAAACGGGGTTCTTCGTCATCAGCTCATCACATTTCTTCATGAAATTCTCCTCTCGCGGGTGGGACTCAGCAGCTTTCACGGAATGTATGGGAAGATGCAGCTTGACTGGCCGCCCTTGCTCCTCGGAACCAGCGCGGATCTACATGAAGTCCAACTGCCTCAAGACGATGAAGATGACCACGATAACGCACAAGAAGTGAACGGCGTTTCGAGTACGTAGAACGCCTGAGAAGATATGCGGCCCGAGATCCCCGAGCAACCACCGCCGGACCAGAATGGTGATTATGGATGGTGGTTCGACTGACGCCCACCAGTTGCCTGATCTGCAACAGATAGACCAATAGACCTACATGGGGCCTGAACTCATCCTACAAGACTCACTCCCCGACCACATCCATCGCCCGGGGAGTGTTGACCTCCGCCAGTTGGGGGAGGCCGCATCAGAAGTGAAGTGCAAGCCAATAGCGATCCACCAGCATGGCTAGTATTCCCCAGACCGATCCAAGTACGACACCTGCGATGACATCTCGTGGATAGTGCGCGCCAACATAGATCCGCGTGAAACCGACCAAGGCGGCAACCGAGTAGAGGGCAACAGATGCTATCACGCCAAACTGGAAGTGATAGATGAACACCGTCATCAGGAAGAATATCTGGCTTGTATGACCACTGGGAAAGGAATCGCCTTTTTCCCGCCAGCCGATGACGCGAGTCCTATCAAGAGTAAGAAATGGACGGTCCCTGTCGGTTATCGCCTTGATGATTTCCACCAATAACCAAAGCGTTAGGGTGCCGAAGATGATCTCTATGGCCAGAGGCCGATAGTTCAGCACAAAAAGTACGAGTGCAGCGATGAATGCAGCCAGCATATTGCCAAGCTGTGTTGCCAGCCACATGCAACGATCCAGCCACAAAGGATAGACCCGCATGTTGAAGAGCTCGAAGACCCGGGTGTCCAATCGCTGACCGGCTGACCAAATCAAGGACAGAGTCACCAGCGCAAACAGGGAAAGCAAGACGACCAGTCCTCGTTGGGCGCTCAACGCCGTCCAAAGTGACGCCCGCGCACTGCCCGGCAGCCAGACAAGGACCAGCACCAATCCGGCCACCAGAAGCAATAGGAAAACGGGCCGTCGTTGATGCGCAGACAAAAGGGAGGTCCGCGTTGCGACTGGAGGTACGGGGCCTGGTTTGGGAACGCTATTATTCATCGGGCGCCAGCTTGGGATCGCTCACCACCGTTGTCGCCTGCTGTCCCGTGAGCTCTGCGCCAGCGATCACCCTCAGGGCGCGCGGGTGAACATGAACGGATAATGAACCCTGGCCTAACAGGATACCGTCCGCAAGTACAGGCATTTGCGGGTTTGAGACTATCGTTACTTGTTTGGCGCGGTAATGCTTGATTCCGGCATCCTCCAGAAGGCCCCCGCGAGACCGCACGGCATAGGAGAGCATGTGCAATTTGCTCATATCCGAGAAGGTGAATACATCCAGACGGCCGTCCCTGAAGGATACGTTCGGGGAAATCTGGAAGTGTGGCCCGAGAAATGGCATACCTGTGATCAACATCATGTGCGCCGTCGTACAGAGGTGTTTGTGCCCGTCCAGAGTCATACGCAGCCGTGCGGGCGTGGCCGAGATAAGTGTTGATAACAAGCCCCGATCTGCGCCAGATCGCCGTGCTGGAGGTTATCCGACATGGGACATGGATCGGATAGGAGACCCAGCGCCGCCTCCATATCCAGTTCGTCTGTTTGCAGCTCGCGGCCGGCCGCGACCAAGATCTATTCGGCGACAGACTCTCGCGTTTGGCCCGTGCAGCGCCGATTTGACTCTTCACATCAAGACCCCTTTGCCGTGATCGTCCTCCGCACGACTTGGAGAGGGGGCTACAACAGTCGTTGAGCCGCGTCTCTATCATTGTGAAGATGAAATCAGACGGCGCATTAGCCGCCAGGATATCAGCATCAAGGCCAACCCGATTCCGGCCAGGCTACCCAGCAGCAGCCAGTTCGGATCAGTCCCACGCAAGGCGATATCCCTCAACAGGAGCGTGCCATAGGTTGTGGGCAGCAGCCAGGAGATAACTCGCACTGGCGGCAAGAGCGTATCCAGGCTCATGATGAATCCGCTGAAGAAGACGCTGGCCAGCAAGATGATCATGCTGTATTGCACGGCCTGGCTGTCGGTTTGCGAAACGATTGAGATGGCAAAGCCGATCCCCAGGGAAGTAAACAGCACGGCGGCGATGACCAGGGCGAAATACCACCAGTTCCCCAGCATGGGCACGTGCAGGGCAAATGCCAGAAGAGCGGATAGGATGGCCGCGATCACGCCGCCGAACAGCATATAGCTGATGTACTTGCCGAAGAGGGCTTCCGCCGCCGAGAGGGGTGAAACGCGGAAGAGCTCCATGGTACCCACGTTGCGCTCACGAACGATGGATAGGGCGGCGAACGTGACTGCCAGATGTTGGAGTAAAAGCGCCAGCACTGCTGGAGCGAAGAAATCCGAAAGTGAAGGCTGAACGGGAGCTATGCTCTTCGTCTCGCTATTGAAAGGGCTGACGATGATGGAAGGGTCAATGCTCTGGAACTCTGCCAGCTTGCCATCCAGGTCGGTGATATCTTTGTCTATCTTGACGATACGCGCCAGCCGGTCGACCTTGCTGGCTGAACCGCTGTCATTAAGTTGGTTGGTGTTTTGACGCAAATCGGTGAGCGTGGTTTGCACCGGGTCAGCATTGCCTCCCGTAACGCCCTGGGTCTGCTGCATGCCGTCCAGCAAGCCCAAGCTGACGCCGACGGCCAAGGAAACGGCATCCACGTTGCTGCTCAAGCCTTGCTGCTTTTGCTGAGCCAGCGCTTCATCTCCGCTCTGCACGGCCTGGCGCATGGCGGAAACGTTTTGGTGGGCTTCTTGCAGGCTACTGTGCATGTTGGCCGCGTCCTTCTGTCCCTGCACAGCAAAGGAGCGCAACACCAACTGGTTGAGCGCGTTCACGTAGACCTGTCCAAAGTAGGTGATGTAGCTTGCCTGTACAGGGTCAATCTCGTGGTGATACAGAGTGAAAATGGCTTGCTGGTTGTTCTTGATGGTGTTGTAGGCATCCTTGGGCTCTACAATCACAACGTCGACTTGTCCCCGGTTCAGCCGGTCGAGCGCTTCCTTCTGGTCGCCGGTCACCCCCGCATAAACCAGCCACGCGCCCATCGATTGCTTGTTCTGTTGGATTTCCTGGGCGAGGGTGCTGTTGGGCTGCCCTACGAACAACATGCGCAACGTGCGCGCCTGGCTGCGGTAGCCGATTCCGAAGATGAACAGGATCAAGAACGGCCCCAGCACCAGAGTAGCGACCAGCCGGGGCTGGCGCAGGACCTCGAAGATTTCCTTTCGGAAGAAGGAAGAAGCCCGGATAATTCCTCGGAAGAAGTTACCCATTGGTCACCTCCGGACGCACCAGCTCCACAAACACATCTTCAAAGGAGGGCGTATATTCTTCCACCGCCTTCACTCGAATGTTTTGCTGCTGCGCCCATTCCATCAGTTCAGGGGTGGCTGTACTGGCTCGGTCTACGATGATGCGCATGCTGTCGGGACCCGTGCGGACGGTCTTGGCCCGCACGAATGGCAGTGAGCGCAGCATGATCTCGACCTTGAACTCGAATGGCTCTGAAGTGCGAAAATCGACCATATCGCCCCCATAGGCGTGATGTCTTAGACCTTGAGGGGTATCCACCAGAAGCAGCTTCCCATTGTTCTGTACACCCACCAGGTCGCAGTTATCTGCTTCGCTTACGTATTGGGTGGTGACAAATATCGTGCGTCCCTGATTCTTAAGCTCCCTGAAATGATCCCAAAACTTGCGCCTCAGGACGGGATCAATGCCGGCGGTCGGCTCGTCCAAGAACAGTAATTGTGGATCGTGAACCAGAGTGGCGGCCAGGCTGAGACGCCGCAGCATCCCCCCGGAAATATCGCGAGCCAGCTTCCAACGGTGCTCGGACAGCTCTACAAATTCCAAGGCCGCCTTCAGGCGTTTTCCGCGGAACAGGCCCATTCCATAGAGAGAAGCGGCAAAGTTAAGGTTTTCCCATACGGTCAAGTTAGGATAGAGCACGAAGAGCTGGGGCATATAGCCGAGGCGCGCCCGCTCACCCTGGCTGAAATTGGCCGGATTGCGATCGAGCACAATCGCTTCTCCATCCGTAGGGGTGTAGACGCCCGTCAGTAATCGGATCGTAGTGGTCTTTCCCGATCCGCTGGGCCCAACAAAACCAAAGATCGAAGCGCGGGGGACGTCAAACGAGACGTCCTGGACCACTGTCTCCTCTGCGAACTTTTTCGTCAAATGCTTGGCGCTGATGACGAAGTCTTCGATTGCATCCGGCAGCAGTTGGCTCGGCTTAGACGGGGATGCCTCTGTCACAATACCCTCCTCGAGGGGAACGCTATTATTCATCGGGCGCCAGCTTGGGATCGCTCACCACCGTTGTCGCCTGCTGTCCCGTGAGCTCTGCGCCAGCGATCACCCTCAGGGCGCGCGGGTGAACATGAACGGAT
>JBGPAT010000204.1:0-5403 GCA_041480885.1 Anaerolineae bacterium | reverse complement strand
CAGGTGCAATGTCGCGAACGGGCCGGCTAGCACGTTCGTCAGATCGAGGACGCGGACCCCCTCAAGCAATCCCATGCCGGGTCTCCTCAGAGGGCTGCCCTTGAAAACCGACTATCGAGCCAGACTGCAAGATCAAACCGGGGAGGTCGCGCTCAAAAAAGACGCTCACCTGCCTGGCAACGTTGAGTAGATTCCCAAGTCGGATGTCGGTTCTCAAGCCCATGCGTTGGAACGAGTGGACCAGGTCCTCCGTGCTCACGTTGCCGGATGCCACCTTCGTGAACGGGCAGCCGCCCAATCCCCCAAATGCGGACTCAAAAGAAGTGGCGCCGCTTTGCAGGGCTGCATAGCAGTTGGCGAGTCCGAGCCCGTAGGTATTGTGGAAGTGGCAGGCCAGGTCGACGTGGGGATCTAACTGCAGGATGGCGCCATACAGATCTTCGACCTGCATCGGCTGGGCGTGACCGGCCGTGTCTGCCAGGCTGATATTGCGAATTCCCGCCTCGAGGTAGGCCTTGGCGATATCCAGCACCTTCTGCTGTGGGATGGGGCCTTCGAAGCCGCAGCCAAACGCCGATTGGATGGAGACCTGAACACGCTTCCCGGCTGCCGTGGCCCGCGCCGCCATCGAGATGATGAGCGGAAGCGCTTCGGCTGTGGTCATGCCGGTATTCTTCTGACTATGCGTCCCGCTGGCTGAGACACCCATGCAAAACAGGTCCACGTTGGTGGCAAGACCGCGCTCCAAGCCCTTTTCGTTGAGCACAAGCGCCGAGAGCAGCACCGTTTTTTTTCCCGTCTTGTGGCCTGAGAAATGCTTGAATAACGCCTCAGTTTCCGCCATCTGCGGCACCTTGGCCAGATTTACAAAGGACCCCAATTGGACGATGTCGATCCCGGACGCAAGCACCTCCGAGATCCAGTGGATCCGCACGTCCAGAGGCACGATGGTCTTCTCGATCTGGAGACCATCGCGCGGGCCCACTTCGTGGATCATGACTTCTTTCATTGGGCCCGTCATTTGGAGTTTGTCCACACTTCGCTCCGCACCTTGTGCGCCATGATTTACCGGGGGTCCATCAGACCCTGGCCGCGATGGCCTCGCCCATCTCCAACGTCGAATTCGAGCCGCCCATGTCGTAGGTGCGGACTTTACCCTCCCGGATCACCGAGGCGACCGCCTGTTCCACTGCCAGGGCCTTGTCGGTCTCACCCAGCCAATCGAGCATCATCTTGGCGGAGAGGATTGTGGCAATGGGATTGACCTTATACTGGCCGGCGTACTTGGGCGCCGATCCGTGGCTTGGCTCAAAGACTGCCAGCTTCCGACCGATGTTGCCCGAGCAGCCAAAGCCAAGGCCCCCGACCATCTGCGCGGCCAAATCAGAAATGATATCCCCAAACATGTTGGTGGCCACCATGACGTCGTAGTTCCTAGGGTTCTTCAGCAACCACATGCAGATGGCGTCCACATTGGCGTCGTCCATCTCGATCTCGGGATAATCGCTGTGGACCTCTTTGGCGATATCCAAGAACATGCCTTCGGTGGCGCGTACCACATTAGCTTTGTGGATCACAGTCACCTTGCGGCGCTTATACTGGCTGGCAAAGTCGAACGCGGCCCGGATGATACGCTCGCAGGCTTTGCGGGTGACCACCTTGGCGGAGAGGGCGAGGTCCTCCAGGGGGACACCCTTGAAGGCTGCAAAAGGCGGGGAGTGGGCGGTGAGCACGGCGGCCAACTCGGCTGGAACCGGATTGAATTCAACGCCTGAGTACAAATCCTCGGTATTCTCGCGGAAAACCACCAGGTCAATGTCGTCCTTATAGTTCAAGGGGTTGCCCGGATACGTCTTGCACGGGCGCAGGCATATGTATAGATCGAACATCTGGCGCATGCGAACGATCGGTGAACGGTAGATCAAACCCCGGTCCCTGAGCTCCGGGATCAACTCCGCCGCCGCGGCCTTCACAGGCTTGGAAGTGATGGCGCCGAACATGGCCGCATCGACGTTCTTGAGCAGCTCAACCGTGCGGATCGGCAGCGCGTCGCCCTCCTTGCACCAGAATTCCCAGCCGATGTCGCCGCGGACATACTCGGCATTCAGCCGCAGTTTATCGAGCACGATCCTGGTAGCGTCCAGTACATCCACGCCAATACCGTCGCCGGGCAGCCAGGCAATTCTGTAACTTGTGGCAGGCTTTGTGGCCTGAGCCATGCTTCCCTCCCGCAATCGGATGACTCCATTCCAATCCGGCCGGCTGACGGGAATCCGACCACATCGGCCCGGATCAGTTCAACTCGTGCAGCTAGATTCTAATGGGAATGGCGCCGGACGCCGTCACGTCTTTGGCAGGCCGTTTGTCCGCAATTCCACCGCCGCTCGGCATCTCATGGGCCCGGTGCTAGGCCGCCGCAATGCGCCGGCAGGACCAGCGACGCAAGCAACTCTAATGCGGCGCTGTGCTCTGCTCCCGGTGGGCAGACCGCCCGAAGCCCAAAGCTTACTCCTGCAGTAAGGAAAACCTGCGCCTTGCTTGGGGCGCAGGTTTTCCGCCGGTTATGTTGCAAGCTTACGGATTCTAAGGCGTGACCGCGAAATGGTTCTTCAGCGTGTAGTGGATGTAGTTCTGCCACAGCGGGATGATATCCGCCTGGCGATAATCGTGATCGGAGAACGTCTGGATGATCACGCGGCCTTGAAAGCAGGTCGCCAGAACGCCTTCGCCCGGATCAGTACGAGCCGAGAGACCTGCGATCATCGTGGCATCGCCACTGCCTCCCAGCATCATCTTATCGCCCGCCTGGTTTGCCCACATCCGGTTGACGTGTATCAGCGGCAGCACGACGTTCGGCTCATTGAAGACGGGATGGGTGGGGTCCCACCAGTAGATTGAATCATCCAGGGGCAGATCCTTACGATAGCGAACGCCACACGGGCCCAGGATCTTATTAATCGGACCATACGCCTCGCGATCGAGGTACCACACCTCGGCGATCAGGCCGGCCTTATCGCGGCCCAGGCGAGTATTGATCACGTCCCAGAACTCGCCGGAGATCTTGTCTTTGTCCTCGGCGTCAACGATGATCAGATCATACTTGATACCGGAATTGAGATACTCCATGAAGTGCCCGCTATAGGAGCCAGTATTCGTGGCCTTCAGACCCATCCCGTCCAGGGCATCCTGGACCCACATGCCCCAGCCGCGCTCGTCGGTATTCTCGTATACCAGGATCTTGGCCGATTTGATGCGCGCTTCGACGTCCTGGGTCGGCGTAGCAAGAATCTGAGCAGTGGGCGCCGGCGCGTTTTGTGTGGGCGGCTCCGCCGGGGGATTCGGATTGGCTGGCGGCAACTGTTGTGGGACACTTAGCGCTGCCTGCGTCAACTGCAGAGCCATGGCGGTGCCCTGAAGTTCCAGCGCCGCCTTCGTCGCATCGAAGGCTGGTGGCTGCTGTGGCTGCGTGGCCGCGGGGCCAGCGTTGGTACTCACCGAACAGGCCATCACGAGTGCAACTGCGGCAACCCAAAAGCCAGTCATCCCTCGCGTTGTGAATTTTGTTGACATGGTGCCCTCCAGTATGCAAGCAAATGGCAGGAACCTGAGGCCCTCCGGGGTCACAGGTTGAAACACACGTGCAGGATGTCGCCGTCCTTCACAGGGTACTTCATGAAGGAATCACTTCTTTTCCAACGAGAGATCCGCCTCAGTGCAATGACCATTGCACCCACTTCCGCTGCAAGTTGCCAAAACGTAGTATGCACCGGAAGTCAGGAGTTCATAGTCTCTCACAGAACTGAGATGCGGGGATTCGTATGTCGCCGGAAACTGGGAACTGGGAGTCTGCAAGGTGAAGTTCGTGCTTGCCGTGGCGTCTTTGCACGCGGGCTCGTCGGGACGTGCACTCGAGGATACCAGGACGATGGTTACGATGTCGCCTTTGATGCCTTTGAATCCCCAGAGAGTACCCGCGCTTTTTCTGGGGTAAGTTCCCAGCTTCTGCCCATACGTGATCTCTGTTGCATCCGGCTGGAGTCTGATGTTCGGGGTCGCGGTTGCCGTATAGACTGGCTGCGTTTCAGTGGGCAGGGACAGCGCCTGGGCAGTTAGGGTGGCGGCAGGTGCAGCGGGCTGCTGAAGCTGGCCTGCGAGCGCCGCTTGGGTCAGCTGCAGTGCCATGGCGGTGCCCTGCAGTTGCAGGGCCGCTTTCGTCGCGTCCAAGGCCAGCTGCGGGGATGTTGGCGCCGAGCTCACAACCCCACAGGCTAGAATGAATCCCACGGCGAGCGGCAAAAGGGCAGTGACCCGCCGCGTTGTTGGCTGTGTTGACATGGTTCCCTCCTGTATTGAACGGACTGACTTGCATCCTGCGGCATCGCACGATCACAGGTTGAAACGCACGTGCAGGATGTCGCCATCTTTCACCGGGTACTCCTTGCCCTCCAATCTCAATTTGCCCTTGGCCTTGGCCTCCGTCATGCCACCCAAAGCCACCAGATCCTCGCAGGCCACAACCTCCGCCCTCACAAAGCCGTGCTGGAGATCCGTATGGATCGCACCAGCGGCTTCCACGGCCGTGGCGCCGCGCTCCACGGTCCAAGCGCGCACCTCATCCTCGCCCACGGTGAAGAACGATTGGAGTTTCAAGAGGTCGTAAGAGAGCCGGATCATTTTGCTCAAGCCGAGCTCTTCAATCCCGTATTCCTTCATGAAAACCGCAGCGTCTTCTGGGCTGAGCCGGCTGATCTCCATTTCGAGCTTGCCCATCAGAGCCACGTAGGGATGATCGAATTCGAGGCCGGGTGCCTTTTGCCCTTCGCCGAGGTTCAGGACTGTGAGCAGGGGTTTGCGCGTGAGCAGGCCGAAGGAGGCCAACTCACGCGACTCCTCGGCTGAGAGATCCAGTTTGCGCAGGGGAGTGCTCGCGTTGAGCATCTCATGCAGCCGCTTGAACAGTGCCGTCTGGCGCTCATTGACGGCCCGATCTGTGCCGCCCTTCTTCCGTTCCTCGGTCAAGCGCTCCAGCTTGCGCTCCACGGCAATCAGATCGTTCAGCAGCAGTTCGCTTGTCATCGTCTCGAGATCCCGTTTCGGATCCACGCTGCCGGCCGTGTGCGGCACGTTTTCGTCCATGAAGGCCCGGACGGAAAGGAGAAAACCGTCCATTTGGGTGAGTTGATTCAACAGCTGGCCGGAAATTCCGGACTTGGCCGCGCCGCCTTCGAGTCCGGCGATGTCGGCATAGGTCACCTTGGCGTAGATCGTCTTCCTGGGCTTGAACATGGCCGAAAGTCGATCTACGCGTGGATCCGGCACGTCCACCACTGCCGTGTGAACCTCGATCCGCCCGGCGCTGGCGGTGGTCGGCGTATCGCCGCGGGTCAGCGCGTTGAAGATGGT
>JBGPAT010000203.1:0-5451 GCA_041480885.1 Anaerolineae bacterium | reverse complement strand
GCAGGTGATCGACCGGGCGAGGCTAAGGTCGGTGAGGCTATCCGGGCCAACCTGCATCCACGCGAAATACTCGAATCCATGATCTAGTCAATGGAAAAAGTCGGCCAGCTCTTCGAGGCGGGAGAGTATTTTGTCCCCGAGATGCTTGTCGCGGCGTGGGCCATGCAGGATGGGATGGCCATTCTCAAACCCAGCTTGGTTGAGACCGATGTGAAATCCGCCGGGCTCGTGGTTGCCGGCACGGTGCAAGGCGACCTTCACGAAATTGGAAGGAATTTGGTGTGCACGTCGTTGGAATGTGCCGGTTTTACGGTGATGGACCTGGGGATGGATGTATCGCCGGAGAAATTCGTCCAAGCCGTCAAAGACAACCATTGCGAAGTTGTAGCGATGTCTGCCCTGCTGACGACAACCCTGCCTAACATGAAGGTCACGATCGCAGCCCTACGGAATGCCAATTTGCGTGACACGGTGAAAGTCATGGTTGGGGGCGCCCCCGTGACCGCAGCTTACGCGAAAAAAATAGGCGCAGACGGCTACTCAAAGGACGCATCCCAGGCAGTGACGTTAGCGAAAAGGCTAGTGGCATAACCCTGTTTCTCGAGATTCGCCGGTCTAGCTGATAGGGCGTTCCGAGCGCCCAACGAGACTTGACCCACGGGCTCTTGGGGGCATGCGTATGGGTAGCCCTACTTGTTCAGACCAGTTCAGTTTCGGCCTAGCAGTCCTGCTGCTTTCAGCTGTGGATCGTCTTTGCAGAAACGAGCTGTTCTGCTATAATGTACTTATAGGATGACAAGATTACAATACAGTGCGCATTCGGAATGTAGCAGGCCGACGGGAGCCTCGACTACAAAATGATAGACTTCGAAAGCAATATCCCCTATTATGTGCAGCTTACGAGCGCCTTGAAAGAGCGGATACGGCTTAGTCGCTGGGAACCAGGCAAAAAGATCCCTGGCGAGATGGATCTCTGTCAAGAAGCCGGGGTCAGCCGGACGGTTGTCCGGCAGGCCCTACGAGAGCTGGAATTGGGCGGCCTAATTGTCCGGCGCAAAGGAAAAGGTGCTTTTGTTTCCGAACCGAAGATCAATGAGAGCCTGGTACAAGAACTTACGGGGTCATTCCAAGACATGGCAGAGCGCGGACTGCCATCCAGTACCCGAGTGCTACACCAACGGGTAGTACCTTGCACGGACAAGGTGGCCAGGTATTTGAACGTTTCGCCTGGAACACGGGTGGTCGATATTGACCGCCTTCGTTTCGTTGGGAAGGCGCCGATTCAATTGGTGAATAGCTACGTTCCGTTCGACTTATGCCCGGCCTTGGCGAATGTCGACCTCACCAATCGGTCCATGTATGAGTTCCTGGAGCAAGAGTGTGGGCTTTGGATCAGCCGTGGCCGCAGATATTTGGAGGCGGTGGCAGCGAACGAAGTAGAGGCGAGGCTCCTCGAGATTGACAAGGGCACACCCCTGGTTTGCCTGGATAGCATTAGCTACCTGGAGAATGGCACGGCGATCGAGTATTACCATGCGTTGCACCGGGGCGACCGTTCGCGGTTTGAGGTCGAGCTCTTGCGAACCCGTGCTCAATCCCAAGGGCTCAATTCGGCTGAGGCGGATATTGAGAAGCTTCCGCAGATCGATGCGAACTTCAGATAAGAACCGGATTTGCCCACGAGGTTGCAGGTAACTTGCAAGATTTTCTCGGCAGATCGTTGGAGAACAGCCTCACGAGTCTCGCACGCCTCGAATCATAGAGTGAACAGTTCATTCCTGCCATAGCGAAGCTTAGTCTAGCGTATGCGCCTTGATCGATGGTCCATTGGATTGGGAATGTTATGAAGGATAGGCTGCTAATTGGAGTGGATCTCGGCACCAGCGGCACAAAGGCTTCGCTGTACCAGCTCGATGGAAAGCTCGTCGCGGAGGCCAATCGAGAAGTCCCGCTGTACTACCCAACCGCCGGCGTCGTCGAGCAGGAAAACCTCGATTTCTACCGTACTGCCGCTGAGACTGTGCGGGAATGCATTGAAGGGAGCGGAGAGGACCCGCGCAGAGTTGCTGCAATCGCGTTCGACTCGCAGATGGCAGGCCTGGGTTCAATCGATGAAGAGTACGAGCCCGCCACTCGCTTCGATTCATGGCTGGACATGCGCTGCAAGCCCTACATTGAACTAATGGAGAAGGGTGCAGGAGATCGGGTGACTGAATTAACTGGTTGCGCGCCCACGTGCGATGCCGGCCCCAAGATGCTTTGGTGGAAGCACGAGAAGCCAGCGGAGTATGCACGCATTGCCAAATTCATCATGCCGGCAGCGTTTGTTGCTGGGACCATGGCTGGGCTCAAACCCGACCAGGCATTCATTGACTATACGTTTATCCATTTTTCCGGCTTCAGTGATTCAAAGGCCCTGAGCTGGTCCGACGAATTATGTAGCCTGTTCGGGTTGGACAAGGACAAGCTGCCTCAGATTGTGGAACCATGGAAGGTCGTTGGCGAGGTTAGAGACGCGGCTGCGAAGGACTTCGGATTGGCAGAAGGTACGTTGATCGCCGCCGGATGCGGAGATACGGCCGCCTCTGCGCTGGGCGCGGGCGCCGTCCGACCCGGGATGTTGTTTGACTCGGCGGGTACTGCCGCGGTTCTTGCGGCCTGCACAGACCGTTTTGTAGCGGACCGCGTGCATCGGGCGTTGCTGTGCATGCATTCAGTGATCCCTGGGCTTTTTCATCCTTTGGCATACGTCGCCGGCGGAGGGCTGGCTTTGCGTTGGTTCCGTGACCAGTTCTACAACGCTCGCCAAGGTCGCCCCGCGCCCGACACGGCCGAGTTGTACGACCAGATGATCGCCTCTGCAACTCGGATCGGACCGGGGGCCGACGGGTTGTTCTTCTCCCCTCATCTGGGAGGTCGGATCTGCCCTTCGGCTCCAGAAATGCGCGGCGCCTGGGTCGGTTTCTCCTGGGGCCACACGCAGGCGCATTTCTTCCGGGCCGTTCTGGAGAGTGTCGCGTTTGAGTATGCCTACTATCTGGAAATCCTCCGCGATCAGATTCCCGACCTAGAGCTCTTCGAGACTCGCGCCGTGGGCGGAGGAGCGCGGAGCATGATCTGGAATCAAATCAAAGCCGACGTACTGGGCGTGCCATACCAGCGCCTGAGCAGATCTGAGTTTGGCACCTGGGGATGCGCCCTGATTGCTGGACGGTCCGCTGGGTTATTTGAGAACCTCGCCGATCAGGCGTTCAAAAGCGCCCAGCCTGACGGCAAGGCCATTGCTCCGGACTCCGACACGCATGAACGATATATTCCCCTCGCGAAGAAATACATCGAATTGGAAAAGAACCTCCAACTCTACTTTGGAGGGTGATCGGCGCAGGTCACAGACGCCACCTGGATCGCGTCATTTGGTTGGCTCGACGACAAAGGAGATAGAGTGAAGTCAGCGATTCGTATATGTATGGTCGGTGCGGGCAGAGTAGGCAAAGTACATTCCAGGTCAATCACTCAGCACTTGCCCTCCGGACGGCTGGTGGCTTTGGTCGATCCCGTTCCAGAAGTTCTGCAGTCCACTGCCGGCGAATTTGGGATCGAGGCCCGTTTTGACGACTTGGAGAAAGCGCTGGAAAGCGTGGCGTTCGATGCCGTAGTTATCACAACGCCCACGTTTACTCACAAGTCCCTCGCTTTGTTGGCAGCGCAAAACGGCAAGCATGTTTTCCTGGAAAAACCCATGGCGCTTGATATTCGAGAATGCGATGAGATCCTCGAAGGCGTCGAGCGGGCCGGCGTCATGTTGCAGCTGGGATTTATGCGGCGGTTTGACCCTGAGTTCACGGCTGCGGCGCAACGAATTGAAGCCGGCGAGATTGGACAGCCGATGATGGTCAAGACCCTCACTCATGGACCTGGCTTGCCCCCTGGCTGGGCGCGAGACCTGAAGACCTCAAACGGGATGTTGGCGGAAGTCAACAGCCATGACTGGGACTCGGTGCGCTGGTTGATGGGATCGGATTACGAGCGCGTCTATGCCGAGGTGGCGAATTTCAAAGGGCTGGCAAACAAGGTCGATACGCCAAACTTCTACGACAACGTCCTGGTGAATATTCGCTTGGAGAGCGGCGGTCTCGGACTAATCTCGGGAATTTGCCCTTGCGGATATGGTTACGATGCCCGGGTTGAGATCTACGGTGACAAAGGGATCATGCAGATCGGGGAGATGCAAGGTCAAGCTGTGGTGGTTTGCACCAACCGCGATCAAGGGCTAATCTCGCCGATTTACCGCACGTGGCCTGAACGTTTTGCTTGGGCATACATCTACGAGTTGCAGCATTTCATCCAATGCATTCAGGACGATGCATCGCCGAGAGTCGGTGGCAAGGAGGGGCGCTGGGCCGTGGCAGGCGTTTTGGCAGCCACTCGATCTTTCATGGATCAGCGCCCGGTGTATCTCCATGAAGTACTTCACTAGAGTTGCGAGGCTAGGGAGATCTGCATGTTAGCGGCTGTGTATCATGGTCCAGGAGATCTACGCGTAGAGCAAGTACCGGTACCGATCATCGGCCCCGGCGAGATCCTTCTTCGGGTGACCTCCGCCAGCATTTGCGGGACAGACCTGCGGATTCTCCACGGAGATCATCGAAAGTATCCCCCCGGGACCGTACGGATTCCGGGTCATGAAGTCGAGGGGACAATTGCGGAGATCGGCGAAGGAATAGCAGGATTTGTCAAGGGACAGCGCGTGTTCGTCGCTCCAAACATAGGCTGCGGTCATTGCCGGCAATGTATCGCGGGAAACAACAATCTGTGCGCCAACTACGACGCGATCGGGATTTCGCTGGACGGAGGCTTTGCGGAATACCTGCGGGTGCCGGCTCGGGCAGTGACACAGGGGAATGTTCTGCCGATTAGTAAACAAATCGACTCCGGGGCCGCCGCTCTCATCGAACCGTTTGCTTGCGTGCTGAGGGGTCAGAATGCTGTTGGGATCCAACCAGGAGACGCTGTGCTGATCATGGGGGCCGGGCCGATCGGAATCATGCATATGAAGCTGGCCCGGCTGCGTGGCGCCGGCCGTGTGACCGTGAGTGAGGTCCTGCCGGATCGACTCGCGCAGGCCGCGCACCTAGGCGCAGATCGCGTCGTGAACCCTTCCCAGGAAGACTTGGCGGCATTGATTGCCGACGAGACTCACGGTCGCGGCGCAGATGTCATTATCGTGGCAGCGCCGGCTCATGCTGCCCAGGAATCCGCTTTGCACCTAGCCGCCATCAGTGGCCGAATCAACTTCTTTGGCGGGCTGCCGAAGGATCGTTCCATGATTCAATTTGACTCGAATATTGTCCACTACAAGGAGCTGCATGTGACAGGCACGACGGCGTGCAGCACCGATGATTGCCGGCGTGCTGCCGCACTCGTGGATGCCGGCCGCGTGGACCTGGCCCG
>JBGPAT010000202.1:0-5458 GCA_041480885.1 Anaerolineae bacterium | reverse complement strand
CGCTGCAGCATGCCCTTGGAGAAGGTGCGCAGCAACCGGTCGCGAAAGTATGATAGGCCCACCCGCTCGAGCAATTCGCCAATCCTGGGCATCAGGTCGCCTCGATGCATGCCATACAGCTCGCCGTGCAGTTGAAGGAACTCGCCCGCGGTCAGCCATTCCTGGAAGCGGAAGTGCTCAGGCAAGAAGCCCATCTTGGCAAGCATGAGGCGGTTGCCGATGGAGGCGCCCAGCAAGGAGGCGCTGCCCGACGTGGGCGCGATCAGGCCAAGCAGCATCTTGATGGAGGTCGTCTTGCCCGCGCCGTTGGGGCCCAGGAATCCAAACACCTCACCCTGCTTGACTTGCAGGGTGAGGCCTTTCACGGCGGCTTGTCCGCCGAATGTCTTGCGCAGCTCGTGGGTCTCTATCGCAAGCGAATCAGGCATGCACGGGTTTTATGGGAGCGAGTTGGCCATGTCGATCGCTTGCTGTGAATTGGTACCCAGCCCGCCGATGGCATAGACGATCCCATCCTTGACCCACAGCAGGACGAATTGAGGGGCATCGTCTGCGGGCCGCTGGATCAGTGTGCCGGGCACACCGTCCACGGTCAACTGCTTATAGGTGGCGGCGTTCTTCGGAATGGGAACCACCAGGGTGGAGGTCCAGTCAACGCTCTGAGTGAAAGCGGCGGCCTGCTCGCGGGTCATGCCTGTGAATTCAAGGCCGATCTGGGCGAGTTGGGCGACGTCCACGTTCGCCGGGGCATTGACGGTGGGACTGGGGATCTCCGACAGGATCATGCAATCGGGATACTTGCGACCCGGAGAGCCGCTCGTGACGGAGTCGGCAGCAGACGGATCGGGGCAGGTCCCGTAGTCGGCGCGGACCGAAGCCGGCACCGTCACATATACGACCGCGCCATCGATCGCCTGGGGCAGGACCAGATCGCTGCGCCCGGCCTCATCGAGCAAAGCCTGGGCCTTCGTGCGGTCAATGGTGAAATTGAAGGCGGCCGCGTTCAGGACACTGAGGTGGGAAACCGTCGAATTCTTTGGCAGCCGGACGGCGAAGCCCGTTTTCTGGCTGGCATCCGCAGCGTCGGCGGCATCCACGGGGTTGCCCGGCTTGTGGGTCATTGTAATGGAAGACGAGACCAGTTGACTGACCTGCTTGCCCAGCGCACTGCTGCCGGTTAGATCCTGCAAACCTGTGAAGTCCACCGGCACGACCGTCACCTGCTGGACGCGGAACAGATTGAGCACCTGATCCGCCAGGGCCCGCGCCGCGGGGATCGAGACGATCAGGATCAGAAGCAGCGCGGCTACTGCGGCGTAGCGCACTGCGGAGGACGCAAAGATTCTTTTCAACACGGGTGTCTCCTTTTGGATGGTTCTTCTAGCGTGGAAATGCTGCATTGCGGATTGTGCGGAGGGCGCCTGGTCCTGCTCGGAGGGGGTCAGGAAGGCCAAATGCTGCGCTACGTGATCGACCTGAGTTTGCAGTCTGGCCTGGCGCGCGCGGCAATCGTCGCAAGACGTCAGATGCTGCAGTGCGTGCGGCTCCAGTTCTCCATCCAGAGCCAGGCGCAATTGGCCGTCAGTCAAATGATTGTTCATAGATCCTCCTGCGCAAGAGCACGGTAGCGCTTTTCAAACTCACGTTCGGCACGCACCAACAAGGGACCGATCGAAGCCGGAGAGAGGTTCAAGGCCTCGGCGATGTCTTTGTAGGCCAGTCCGGAATAGCGCATGACCAGAAGCTGTGACTGGCGAGGGTTCATTCCTGCGAGCGCCCTGCGCGCCATGCGACGCTCTTCCTCGCGAGCCAGGATCTCCGCGGGCCGGTCTTCGGGGGCTTCGTTCAGCAGAGCCTTGCCCGCGGTATTCTCATATCGCTCACGGCGTGTAGAACCCCGGATGGAGTGCAGGCCCAGGTTGGTCGCGACCCGGTAGAGCCAGGCGCGGATGTTGAACTCCGGTTGCAGGTCGAGATGGCGCTGATAGAGCCGGTAGAAAGTCTCTAGAGCCAGGTCCTCGGCCTCCGCCGGATCACCCAGCATGCGCCTCAACAGCCGGTAGATCGAGGCCCAGTACTGCTCGAAGAGCTGCTCAAAAGCCAGCAGGCCGGGCCCCTCGTCAACCGTTTCCAACGCTGGCGTTTTGGCCTTGCGCATCCTCATCAGGGGAAAACTACTTTCGCCTCCAACCAGTCTCATGCGGCGCGCTTATCCTCTCCAGCATAGTAATCCCGCCCGAGGCGGTTATGAGACAGGGGAAGACACCAATTGAACGGCAAAGGGGGCGAGCCAAACGGCGGCTCGCAGCAACCGAGACTCGCGCTGCAGAGGCATTTGCTGGCACCGCCTAGGCGGCCTGAAATATCTCAATCGGATTGCCAGACGGATCTTCTGCGAGTATCTGTCTGCCGCCGGGTCCAACGATGATCTCATTGCGAAAAGGAATCCCCGCGCCCTTCATGGAAGCCACCAGCGACTCAATGTCATCGACTTCAACCACGAAGCGATTCCATCCGCCCGCTTCAGGCTTGCGCCCGTCGGGCATGGGGCGTGCCGCGGAAGTCCCGGGGCCGCTGAGCCACAACCGCAAGTCCCCTCGAGCGAGAACGGCGAAAGCAGCTCCCATGTGCTCGACCAATTCAAAGCCGAGATGCTTTGTGTAGAACTCGATTGAGACCGGCAGCTCGTTCACCATGTAGCGGACTGTAGCCATACCTATCTCCTCGGAGTCGAAGGAAGCCCAAGTGTCTATTCCCGTCCAATGCTGTGGCTAAGAAGCGCGCCGCAGGTTGTTCTTGCCAGCAGGCTATATCGCACATCATCTTCCCAGCATGCGCATCTCGTCAATTTCGAAGACGCTCGGCTGAAATGCAGTGAGTCCCAGCTCCGTGATTATGCTGCTTTTCCATATCGCGTTCTCGCTGAAATCAAACGTGTATGGCTGAAACTCGGCGGCCCCAACCAGCAAGCACGATCTCTTATCCCTGTTCCAATGAGAGTCATCAGCCGTGAGAAAGTATAAGCAGAGTATTGTGTCGGCGCCTCTGGCTTCAGTCGTGATAGTCACACCTGGAGCGCCGGCCCCGCGAACTTGAAGGTTTGCATAAGTCATGAACTTGCCCGGAGTCAGATGGGTAGTCAGAATCCCGTCCTTGACTGCGTCCGTGGCCGACCCGTTCTGCCAGCCCTCGGTGGAGTTGAGATCGAAGGTCCAGGTCGTATGCGGAATCAAGTCATACACGGTGAGGCGGCCCTGGCCTACGTAACCAGGGATCAGGTAGAAAATTGCCTCATGGACGGCATTCGGTGGATTGCCGAAAACCGCCACAGGTGCTGCGTAGCCTATGGGCGGGGACTCCCGACTCAAGAAACAAAAATTCCAGCGCGGTTTAAGGTATGGCTGAGGCGGAACAGCAAGAATGAGACCTCGGCCATCGGCATTGGCGTATGCCAACCAATTCTCGGTCGGCGTGGCCGCGCGGCACGAGGAGTAATCGTCAGCGATCGCTTCAGCCGTGAACGGAGCAGATCCGAAGTAACCGAATTGCTTTCTGAGATCGGTGTCAAAGTAGGCTGCCGGAAACTCTTGTGAATGGCTGGCATGCGTGTCGGAACCGATGTGTGTCGCGCGAACGTGGACTTCAAAGTAGGAATCGCGCTGCCACGCCCAGGTTTCATAGACCACATCTGAGTCTTGATTGCTTTCACCCCATTCCTTGCCATTGGCTTTAATGTAGATGCCCTGTGCCGTCGTACGAACCTCCAGCACCTTTGCGCCTATGTAGGCCTTACTTCCTGCTTGAATTGGGTTCCACCCCCAGTTCCCGTTGGCGTCCGTATATTGCTGATTTCCGTCATAAAGAGAAAGTTGGATATAGCGGCCAAAATCAGCATGGTCCACAAATTCATGACCGTAGTAAAGCAGGCTGCCGATTGCCCCGCCGGCACTCATATCGAATCCGAGCGCAATCTTCCTGACGTTCCCAAGATAGACGAGACCGCGTGGGATTCTCTGGATCTTTCCAAGAGGTGCAAGTGTGGCGGTCGGAGTCGCGGTGGGTCGGGGCGTAGGTGAGGGAGTGGAGGTGGGTGTGGAAGTCGGAGTGGTCGTGGGTGGATGCGTTGCCGTGGGGGTCGCGGTGTTTGCGACCGTGGGTACGGACAACTGAATAAGGCTGCAAGCGATCAATAGCACCAGGAGACCTAGCAGGACAAGAATCTTAGTGGCGGTTTCAATCATCGTTGCTATGAGCCATCTTGTGCCGATTCAGACCCCGCCTACGCCGGGGCCGACATCCATCCTGGCGTAATCAGCCACACCGCGCTTCTATTTTGGGCGCACCGTTATCGACTTGATCAGCGCGTCCAGTTGAGTGAGCGATGGCTGAAATGATTCAGGGGCGGCGGCATTCAGCAGATCGCTAACGGCCTGATAGTAGGAAGTGAGCCCTGCGGTGTTGGCGATATCCGTCGGAAATGGAATCCCGTCTGCAGAAGGATTGCTGGCGGTGGCTTTCAACGGCAGAGAAACGGGCAGCACCACGGCCACCAGGTATTTCCCATCAGACGTCAGGCCCTCATAATGATAGAAGCTGTTGTCTTTTGTGATTGGACCGGGGCCCTGGCCGTATTGCGAAAGCATGCGTACGCCTGTCCCGCCATTAAATGGGAGCAACCTCGGCTGTGCCGCATATTGCTGGGCGGCATCGCCATAGAATGGGACTGTGGACAGCACATTGTTTGTAAGCGGCATGGCCGGGCTCGCCAGAATTGTCCGCAGGCGTGTGAGGCTGCTCTGAGCCCATCCATTCACCGCGGCGTATTCCGAGGCGGGATAAACACGCACCACGGCTTCGATGCTGCCCTCCGTGAGGGAATAGCTGGTTAGCGTGAACGAGATATGTTCCGGAGCCACGCTCCATGGATCGCTGTTCGCATCAGTGGCTGCCGGAACCAGTTCGCTCTTTGCGCCGTTGGCCAGTCCTGAGGGAATCACCCACGCAACGTTCTGGAACGAGACCGGGATTCCAGCTTGCGCAGTCGTCGGGTTCGCCGTCCGCGCCTGCAAAGTCGCAGCCACAACAGTTTCCACGGCAGGCGGCGCCGGCGTTGAGGCGCTGCCCAGTCCGCATGCCAGAGTCACCAGCAAGGCGCCCGTCAACAGACTCAGCCACTTTCGATTCATTCACTTCTCCGATGATGCTCTTGGATTGTTCAATTGTACCCAACTGCGCGCCTCCACGCCGCGGTCACGAACGGGTGCTGACTAACCGTCGGATGCGCGCCGCGCGACGCGAAAGCCGACCCGGGAGTGTGCACAGGCTCGATTTGTGATACAGTGTTTTTGGAGGGAAATCATGGACTTCTTCGATGTATTGAAGGAGCGGCGCTCGGTACGCCTCTTCAGAGATGAGCCTCTTGAACCGGAGAAATTGCAGCAAATCCTGGACGCCATCG
>JBGPAT010000201.1:0-5459 GCA_041480885.1 Anaerolineae bacterium | reverse complement strand
TCGGAGGTGGTAGTTCAGGCGGGTACCGTTGTCTACAGCGTTTCGCCGACAACCGCACGATTCGTTACACTCAGCGACACGCGTATCGCAGCGACGTTGAACGCGTCCGCCGACGTGCCGATCGAAGCATTGCAGCCCGGGGAGGACGGCAACGTGCCGGCAAACTCGGTCCAGGGGATCGACGGCATCATTGGCGCCTCAGCCTCCGTGACGAATCCTGGTCCCACGACCGGCGGCTCCGACCGCCTGGCACCAGTGCCGGCAGAAGGGGACCGCCGCCGGCTTCGTGACATGCTGCTGCGTTTGCTGGAGACACGGGCCAAGGTGCGACTCGGCAACACAATCGAGGCCCACGATATCTTGCTGCCGAACGCACTGAAGATGGGGACGGTTGAGGAGGAGGCCTACGATCCTGCGCCTGGCCAAGCGGGCGACCTGTTGACGTTGACGATGCGCGTGCGGTACGTCGCACAATATGTGAAGGCCGCTGACCTCGGCATGCTGGCCGGGACCACCCTGGACGGTTCGCTGCCATCGGGATACAGGGCCGTTCCAGGGAGCCTGCAATTCAACTTGGCGGGAACGCCCGCATCAGATGCAGCTGGCAGGTCCCATTTGGATCTGCAGATTCGGCGGAGACTAGTGCGCGAACTGGATGTCGGCAAGATCCAATTGCTGGCGCGAGGGCTGCCGCCAGCGATGGCAGCCAGCGTGTTGCGGTCTAACCTTCCACTCTCAAGCCTACCCCAGGTCAAATTGAGCCCGCCGTGGTGGCCCTGGCTGCCTCTGATCCCTTTCCGAATCGCCGTCAGCACCCCATGAACTGGTCCCCGGATTGTGGAGCCCATGCAGCCGCGCACTGCATTTCGCCTGCGGGATCCTCGACCAGGCGAAACTGATGCGCGTCCTGGCAGTCGACCACGGCGAGAAACGCATTGGGTTGGCCGTGTCCGACCCAACGGGGACGCTGGCGCGCCCGCTGGGCGTTTTCGGGCACGTGTCACGAGAGGCGGATGTCGGGAAAGTCCTCCGCCACGCCGCGGACAATCACGCGTCACTTATCGTGATCGGTCAATCCTTTGACGAGGAGGGCGCCGCCAATCGGGCCGGCAGGCGGGCGGCGAGTTTCGCACAGGCTATCAGGTCGCATTCGGAAATCCCGGTGCTGCTCTGGGATGAATCGCTCAGCACACGGGACGCCAGGGCAGCCCGCATCGCTGCAGGAGCTCCGCGCAAGAAGCGGACACAGGCAGTGGACTCGCTGGCCGCGGCGATGATCCTGCAGTCCTATCTGGATGCGAATCACGAGCCCGACGCGAGCATCGTGAAAGCGTAAGCGCGCAAATGCGGCGACTCACTCTGCTACTGCTTGTCCTGGCCGGTGTGCTTGCATTACTGACGGCGGGGATCCTCGCCATGGCCGCCCATTTCTATGGTCCGCCGGCGCCCGCACTGACGTGGCCGCAGACTGTCCAGTACTCTGCGCGCCTGCTATGGGATGATGGGCTACTTGCGCGACCGCTCGAAAGAAGTGCGCCCAAACACGATTTCCAGGTGCGTGAAGGGGAGGCGATCGCCTCCATCTGCGGCCGACTTCAGACTGCGGGGATCGTCTCCGACGCGTCGATGCTGCGCGACTACCTCGTGTATACCGGACTCGATACAACCGTACAGGCTGGCGTCTACAAGATCGGCGCGGCCATGTCCATCGTGGACATAGCCCATGCTATGCAGGACGCGACACCAGCCGACGTGACGTTCGTTGTGCTACCCGGCTGGCGGCTGGAGGAAATCGCTGCCTCGCTTCCGACCTCCGGTCTTTCGATCACACCCGCCGACTTCGTGGCGGCGGCGTCCGCCCCCCGTTCTGACTTTGACTTTCTGAGCGGTGCGAAGACCACCGAAGGATTTCTCTATCCTGATACTTATGTTATCCCGCGCGCCGCCGGAACGGATGCGCTGATCCAGGCGCTTCTGCGCGACTTTTCACAGCATCTCACTGTAGACCTGCAGGAGGCCTTTGCGCGCCGCGGCTTGAGCGTGTACCAAGCCGTGATCCTCGCCTCAATTGTGCAGCGCGAAGCCGTCCATGTGGAGGAGGCGCCCCTGATTGCATCGGTGTATCTGAACCGACTCCAAGCTGGCATGCGGCTGGATGCTGATCCGACCGTACAATATGCGCTGGGCTACAATTCGCCGCAGCACACCTGGTGGACGAATCCACTCCGCCTCGATGATTTCAAGCGCCCGTCCCCCTATAACTCCTACTTGAATGACGGCTTGCCGCCGTCTCCAATCGATAATCCCGGTGCCGAGGCACTGCTGGCAGTGGCTTCACCCGCTGAGTCTGACTACACTTACTTCAGCGCACGTTGTGATGGCAGCGGCTTGCATGCGTTCGCGGCAACTTTCCAGGAGCACATCGGGAATATCTGTCCATGACCTTCGACGCAGCGCCAAACGAGCCCAGTCTTGGAGGCCTCCGCTCACCTGCAAAAGAGCCAAGCGTGAGCCTGGCTCCGCCAGTCCCACTGCAATTCCTCCCGCAGGCCTATGCCCTGGATTGCCGCCTAGACACCGAGAAGTACCCGAGGATCATGAAGATTCCTGCCGCGGAGAGCCCAAGGCTCTCCCAAACCATGGGTTTCAGCATCTCCCGAAAGCTTGCGTCCACTACCTCGCGCAAGGACAGCGCTAGGTCTGGCGAGAGCTGCAGGGAAACACGCTGACCCAACCAACTCTCAAGCACTGCACGGAGCACCGGCGCGCCAGCCAGCGCGACCAGTGTTCCAAGGAGGCCAGCCAGCAGGAATGACCAGCCCCACCAAGCGAGGAGATCTGGCAGCGAGCGCACTACCAGTAGAGTGATCAGCAGCAAGATCGCTAATGGCAGCACGGCGCTAAGTTGCATGGCCAGGCGCGCGGGCTTCAAGCCATTGAGGCCGGCTTGCAGGCTGTTGTTGCTCCCCAGACCAACAAGAAGGGACACGTGGTCTGGAAGGGCGCTTGCCATGACCTCAAGCTGTCCCTGAATGAGGGGACGCGCAAAATCGAGCAACTCCTTGGGCGGGTTGCAGAGTTCCTGTCCAAAGGAAGTCAGAAGCTTGGCAAGTTGCTGGATCGTGCAATCCGGCCAGGACTGGATGAGGCTGATGATGGCGTCCACGCCGGCCTGTCCGGCGAGGCTATGTTTCAGCGGCTGCAGTGAGAGTTGCGGATCCTGTGTTTCTCCGTTAAGGTAGGCGAGCACCTGATCCACGGCGCCCTCGGTCATCGACTGCAAATCTGCCCGCGGCACGAGGGTCTTGATCAGTCCTGTCCATTGCGTGGCACGGATCTGCTGGGCAAAGGCGGGCGCCCCACTGCCGATATTCTTCATCAGCACCTCACCCAGCAAGGCCGGCAGCTGTTGATAAGTCCCAGCGTTGATCAGCGCTTGCTTATAAGTCGCCGCGCTAAAAGCCTGGCGCTCCAAGTTGAAAAGAAGCAGCGCCGCTACCGCGGTCAGTATCATGAGCGGGGTCAGGACAAGGGCCAGGGCGCGCGCCACACCTGTCGCGCCCGGGCTGGACGAGGTATGAGAGTTCATTTCCTGTCCTACATCTCGGTGCCGCCTCAGACTACTCAGGCGATTCCGCTACGTCAATGTAGTCGTTCGTTACAGTCTCACTCTCCCGCAGGCCAAGCACTGCCAGCAGCTCGTTCGTCAATATCGCTTTGTGCTCTGCATCCGTGCGGCTCCAGGTGCGCGACTTGATCTCGACGAACTGACCGAGTGCCGGATCAAGCATTTCATCGAGGTTGACGAAGAACTCGGTTTCCTTGAACTTGACCAGCCAGCGCTTGCGGTCTTTGGAGATGGAAGCCTCGGCACGCGGCCTGAAGTATTCGCGGTAGAAACGCAGACTCTGGGTGGCAGGGGCGAAGAAGCGACTGCGGGAGAGCAGCACATCGTGGTCAAAGCGATCCTCGCGTTTGAGCCCGAGCAGGGTGAGACGGCGGCGCGTGGTGGTTACACCGCCCTTCTCGTCAAGGAAATCGTCCTCACGGTAGCGGAGACGGCCCTGTGAAGCATCGTCAAAGGTGAAGTACGTGTCGTGCTGACCGTAGTGCCGGTAGCGAGCGATCTCGATCTCGGGCCGCTCAAGGGCCTCGAGGATGGAAGGGGCATCCTTTGTTCTGACCTTCACTTGGACTTCGAATGCTTCCTGCTCCATGGAGCCGCCCAACGCGATTAACTTGGAAACGATGGACTGCTCGCGCTCGATGAGGAACAGATCGATCTTGCGGGCAATGTCCGCTGCCTGGCCAAGTAAGTCATCTTCCTTCACCGTGAGCAGTTGGTGAGAGCGCATCAGCCACTTGCCATCGACCATCACATCGCTGACGTCGGTGGATTTGGCGGCATAGACGATTTGCGCATAGACATTATCGTCGGAGCGTCGGAATGAAGGCGAGTTGTGGAGCGGCGCAAGGTCAATCAGTATGAGGTCGGCGCGGCGACCTGGTGTCAGGGAACCCGTCAGATGACCCATATGCAGGGCCTGTGCGCCCAAGCGGGTTGCCATGGTCAATGCGGTCGAGGCGGGCAGCGAGGTCGGATCATTCGTGACGACCTTCGCGACAAAAGCGGCAAGTCGCACCTCCTCGAACATGTCGAGGTCGTTGTTTGAGGCCGCGCCATCCGTGCCGATGCCGACGTTCAAGCCAGTTTCGAGCATCTTGACGACCGGGGCAAAACCGGAAGCAAGCTTCAGATTGGAGGATGGGTTGTGGGAGACGCCGGCGCCGGCATGCAGCAGTGTTCGCATCTCGCCGGGGTCGATGTGAACACAGTGGGCTGCAATCACCTTCGCTTCGAGCAGACCCTGCTTCTTGACGTAAGGCACGACCGGCATGCCCTGTTCGCTGCGCATGTTGTCAACTTCAAAGGACGTCTCGGCGATGTGCGTGTGGAGAGGGACGTCGAACTCAAGAGCGATTCTGGCCGACGCTCGCAGCATCTCGGGCGTGGACGTATAGGGGGCGTGCGGAGCGATCGAGGGGACGATGAGCGGATGGTCCTTCCAGCGCATGATGAAGTCGCGGGCGATCGCCATTGAATCTTCGTACGATTCGGCGTCCGGCGCCGGGAATTTCATCACGGTCTGGCCACATACGGCCCGCATGCCGGCCTGTGCCGTGGCCTTCGCCACGTCCTCTTCGAAGTAGTACATATCGTTGAAGGTCGTCACGCCGCTGCGGATGAGTTCGGCGCAGGCCATGGACGTACCCAGCCGCACAAACTCCGGCGAGACGTATTGGCGCTCGACCGGCATAATGTAGCCCATCAGCCACACATCGAGCCGCAGGTCGTCAGCGAGCCCGCGCAGCAGGTTCATGGGCACGTGGGTGTGGGCGTTGACGAGACCCGGCATCAGCACTCTGCCGCCGCAATCGATGGTCTCTTTGGCGTGATA
>JBGPAT010000200.1:0-5460 GCA_041480885.1 Anaerolineae bacterium | reverse complement strand
GCTGCTGTTCCGGCTCTGCACCTACGGTGGCACACCCGCCCTTATTCGAATGGTCCTCTCGCCGTTCCAAGCCAACGTAGTCCGCTTGACCCTACCCCCGGCAATTTTGTTCGCGCTCGCGTTCGGGTTCTACAAACGCGACGGCTATCCGCTTTCATGGAGTGTGATCCAAAGGCGTTTCCGCCTGGAGCCGATGCAGGCTGCAGATTGGGGATGGGCGCTCAGCGCCCTCATCGTGACGTTCTTGAGCATCGGCGCGCTTACCTTCACCGCCGTGCTCTTGGTTCGAGCCATCCCGGCGATCGCGCCTCCGGATTTCTTGCCGCCGTGGCTGATACCGGGGACCGGCTTTGATCTGCCCCTCTTCAGCAGCTTCATTGGCGCCTCCTTGAAGGGCAACTGGATCGTGGTCCTGTTGTTTGCCGTCATGCTTTTCTTCAACGTTGCCGGCGTAGAACTGTGGTGGCGCGGCTATATCCTGCCGCGGCAGGAGCTGATTCATGGGCGGCGGACGCGGCAATTCACGGCCTGCTGTGGCTGCTTTGGCATCTAACGTTCTATCCGTGGCAGGTTTTCGCTTTGCTGCCCATCTGCCTCGCCCTTCCGTATGTGGCGCAGCGCAGGCAGAATACCTGGGTGGCCCTCGTAATTCACTCACAGAACGCCTTCGTTCTTCTATTGATACTTCTCGCGGTCCTGGGGATCGTGTGACTCCCAACTACGTACCGCAATTGCGGCCCCATGTCGCCGGCGGACCCGGCGTGCGTTTTGTCACAAATAGCGCGATAATGAAAACAGCGATTGGCAGAATCGCGGCGCTGGGCCTGGGAGGGCGCAACGCAGAAAGGCCGTGCCATGCGCGCCCGAGATCACCTTCTTTGGCTGGTCATTCCTCTGGCTCTGGCATGCAATGCGCTTGACATTCCGTCCACGCCGACGCCTGCGCCCACGGCAATCACGAGCGTAAAGTTCCTGCACTTCGAGAACGAGATCGTGGCCTTCGATTATCCGGAATGGATGAAGCTCCACCCGGCTGGTGTTCCCGAGGTTGGCTGGTACCCCAACATCCAATTGGGCGGCCAGCCGGTTGTCGGCCTGGGGGATCCAAATTTCTTCGGCCATGAAACGTATTTCCGCTCCATCCGCATCGCGCGCCGCCTCCTACCGACCGGATCTGATCCAAAAGGGGTTGCGGAAGAAACCTATGCCCGCCCGCAGAAGTTGGGCCTCCATCAGGGCGTGCTGGATGCCACGGGTGCCGTCACGATCGCCGGACGACCCGCCTATCAAAAGACCTATCGCGTGTATTCGGGCGAGCCTGCCTATGAACTGCGCGACATTTGGGTGCAGAATCAAGACCAGCTGCTAATCATTTCCGTCTGGACCGAGTTCACCAACCGTGAGGATTTGGCAGCGTTCCAAGCCACGGCGGACAGGCTCCTCACCAGCCTGGAAATCAAGGACAACCCGCCTGAGATCCGTGAGACGCCCGTTCCCACCGCTACAACGCCGCCCACACCAGTCCCCCTTTCCATGCGGCTCCATTTCGAAAACGACGTCGTGGCCTTTGACTATCTGATCGGGTGGAGGACCTATGCCACCGGCGATCTCTCGTTCGTCACCTTTCCGGATATTCCATACGGCGGCGAGCTCGTTGCCGGGGTTGCGGATCCCGTTTTCGCAGGCTGCCAGACATTCTGCCGCTCCATCGGCGTCTATCGCCGCCCAATCGCATCCGGCTCCAATTTCGAGAAGCTGCTGTTCGACACTTACCGCCAGGTAGAAGCGAAGATCCCCATCGCAAAAGGTGTATGGGATGCCACGGGTGTTGTTGAGATCGCTGGACGGCCTGCCTACCAGAAGACCTATCGCATCTTCTGGGGCGAGCCCGCTTATGAGTTCCGCGATATTTGGATCCAAAATGGTCAGGAGGTTTTCATCGTTTCCATGAATACGCGGTACACGAATCCCGGCGACATCGCGGTTTTCCAGGCCGCGGGGGACCTTTTCGCAGCGAGCTTGAAGATCAAGAGGTGAGCCAGATCACATGGACCGCTACGCGTTCCTGATGGTTGAATAACCTGACGAGTTGGCCCGGGATTCTCGTCGCCGAAATCCGACCGGAAGCCTTAGCGCTGATTGCGCAGCAAAACGGTACCCAGCCAAACATACCAAATCGGATTTACGATAAATCCTTCAAGCGCGGCGGGGATCAGGATGATGGCGCCGGTGAGAAAGAGCCGCGCCACATACAAGATGATCAGCAGCATGGACGAGACGTAGCCAAGGGTGCTCAGCCCCTTCGGAAACGCTTTGTCCCAGGCCATAAGCCTCGAGAAGTAGTACACGCCGAAGCCAGCGACCCCGAATGTCAGAAGACCGCGCGGATCAACTGGACTGGGTAGATCCATGTTCAGTGAAGCGGGCGGATGAAGCGCATTCGCGAGATCGTATCCGCCGTGGATCAGCGAGCCGGCCGCTGCGCCCACGCCTAACACCAACGCCAGAAGTGCATAGGAGGCCTCCACCTCGCGGAGTCGCTCATACAGCCCCGTGAGGGCGGCGATGTAGAACAATCCGCCCAGCAGGAGAAACAACGCGCTCAGCAGGTCGCTCTTCAGGACGACAAACGCCAGGGAATAGAGCACACCAGCCGCCCCCGCTAGAATGGCGCACCAGCCTGAAAGCCTCGAGAATGAGTTGCTTTTCACCTCTAAATCTCCTTTTCATCTTTGAGTTTCTCTTGACAACCCCGGGGGTTTCAAACCGTTTCATGATCCACGGCCAGAAGGCGGTGCCGACCTGACGGATAGCCGCCCGCCAGCCTCTGCGTGACCGTCGAAATGCGCGCCTTCTTCCACAAATAGCGCGATAATTCGGGGGAATGTTGCGCTCGCCATCGGGCCGGCCGACCTGTCCCTGAGTCTTGGCGCGGTGGAGGCTCCCATATGCCCAAAGCGAGAATTGAGATCAACCGCGCCCCGGTCCTCACCCTGTGGGCCGCGATAGTCGCGCAACGCCGCGGCTACAGCCAGGATGAAGCCCTGACGCTTGGTCGCGGCCTGGCTGGCCTGAACGCCCAGTCCAAGGGAAGGCGGCTGGGTATATTTGAAGAGAGCAAGGATAAGAGCAAAGCAAAAGGGGTCGGGGAACCACCCAAAGAGGAGAAGCTGGAGCAAGTGACCCTCATGGGCAGGGAGGTGCCGGCGGTGCGCACTGCCAGAGGATTGCACGCCGCGGCCGGCGGAAAGCCGATCGATCCACAGAGTGTGCAATCGTACCTGCAGCAGAAGTTCGGTGAACACCTGGAGGCAGCACGCGCGGCGATGGAGCATCTCGCAAAGGCTTACACGCCCACGCAGTTGGAATCCGAGGCCTACGCTCTATACGAGAAGTTCCGCCCCCAAATCCCAGAAGGAAAAAAAGGCTGGGGCGCCAAGGGCGAACTCGACCTGGATCTCGTTTGCTCGCTCGTGAAGTGAAGCTGCCGCGCTGCGCGGTTGAATGCCGTCCAGCATAAACGGAGGAGTCTTGCCATGCCTCACTCACTGCTTCGTGCATTGATCGCCCACTTTGACAGCGTCTTTGAGGGCCCCAACGGCGACTATTCGGCGGTGCTCGAAGATCTCGCCAGCATCTCGGCCGCGCAGGCGCTCTGGAAGCCGGCGCCCTCGCAGAATTCGATTTGGCAGATCGTGGAGCACTTGATTGCATCCAAGGAATGGGAGATCGAGATGCTGGAGCGCGGGTCTGCCAACTCACCGGCGTGGGTCGAACCATCCGGCAACGAATTAGCCTGGCAGGCAACGCTAGCTCGACTCACGGAGACTCACCAAATGCTAAAGATGGCTCTCCAGCGCATTGCTGAGACTGATCTGCTCGAAAGCCCGGCAGGGGAGACCCTCACACTTCTCGAGCTGGTCCTTTCGTCCGGGCCGGCACACGAAGCGCATCACAGCGGGCAGATCGACTATCTCAAGGGTTTACAGGCTGCAACTGGTCCGGACTGAGCTAGGCTCCCGAGCAGTAGGCAAGTAACCTGGTCCCGGTCGTGGATCCACCTATACGGATAGCACTTCCCCCGTTCTGCACTGCCAAACGGGGGAAGCGGTTCGCGCTCAGTCTCAAGTCGTAAATCGACAGTCGTGTGTCGCAAATCCTATAGGTAGCCTAGGCCCTTCAGTCGTTCCTCCAGATCCTTCTGCCCCTGCCCGCCAATCTGCGACGGCGGCTTGATGTAGGACTGATCCAGGTGCTTTCCCAGCGCCAGGAAGGGGATGTCTCTAAAAGACAGTCCCGGCATATTCTGGATGTCCTTGTTGGCGAACAACACAGCCGGCACTTTGGTCGAGTCGATGCAGTGATCCGCGCCCCAGTGATCGTGGTTGGCCTCCAGCGAGGTCGGGGCAGATTTACCGAGTCCCGTCTCAGATGAGGCGCGGAAGCCCGGCGCATACCCGATCACCAGGTCCGGCCCGAGGCGGGTGTAAGGTCCGGTGAACGCTTCGTGCTTCAACAGCACGCGGCTGATCACCTGCCGGCCGTCATCGGCCTTCCAATCCAGCAACCGCCTCTTGAGCTCGTCCAGCAAAGGCTCAATCTGCTCCGCCTGCACGATACCTTTACCTTCGCGGTTCGCAACGTTGAGGTATAGGCTGTTCAAACCCAGTGCGTAGGCTCTGCTATTCTCCCAGCTGACGTCCTTGAGCTCAGGCGTCTCGGTCGGGTGCTCCAGCGACATGTAACCGTTGCCCACCAGCCAGTGGTTGAGATGGACCTTCTGGTCGAAGGGACGAAAGCCGTGGTCCGACAGCACCAGCAGACGGTGGTCTTTCATGCCTAGCTGGTCAATGTGCGCCTGGACCTCCGCCACGAAGCCATCCAGCTTGAGATACCACTGCTGCGCAACCTCCGGATTGCTGCGCATGAACATGTGCTGCACGCGGTCGAGGCAGTCAAAGATGCCGGCCAGCACACCTTCCCGGAAATGGTCCAACTGGTAAAAGAATATCTTCTTGCGCGACCCGAAGATCGTATCGCACAGGTTCAGGAACTGCTCATCATTGATGCAGGCGTCTTCGAGTCCATTCGTGTCTTGCGGCCAGCCGAGGGTCAGAAAGCCGCCGCTGACCTTCCACGAATCCTTCACCAGCGAGGGCGGCGTCGCATAATGCCATACCGAGTGCAGGGGGTGGATCTGCAGCGGCACAAAGTACAGGCTCACGCGCCCCTTCACTTCCGTCAGAATGACCTGCGTGATGGCGTGCACCGTGAACGCAAAGCCCGCGGGGAATTTCAGTTCAAGGATCGGACTCCATTTCCCGAGCGTCAGCGGGATCTTCTGGTTGCCGATGGTCAGCACGCCGGATGTGTCGTCCACGATCTCCAGCGTGAGCGGCAGGAGGGCGGGACGCATGCCGTCCTTGGTCTTGACTTGCGGTCCATCCAGTGCAGCGGTGT
>JBGPAT010000199.1:0-5464 GCA_041480885.1 Anaerolineae bacterium | reverse complement strand
TCACGACACTACCAAAGTACCATTGTTGCTGAGGATTCGGTAGGAAGTATTGCAGCGGCACTGTGTTGATCCGTGGCAGCAGCAGCATCTTGTCGCTCTGCTCCAGATACCAGGCGCGACCGCCAGCGGCAACAGCTAGTCCCAACAGGAGCAGGACCGGCCAGTTCGACCGTTCCCTCCAGTCAAATCTCCCTAGGACAAATAGCCCCAGGACAACGTAGGCAATCAGTATCGTGCGGAAGGTGGAGAGCCAATCGATGTACAGGGCAAAGATCGGCGGAATTATCAATGCCGCAGCTAAAACCAAAGGTAGCGGTCGAAGCAGGGCTTTCCAGTTTCGGCGCACGACAAAACCTGCTGGTATGCTCTGGACAAACGAAATCATTCCAAAGACTATCCAGTAGAAATAGAAGGGATAGTATGCGTACTCCCTTGCCACTCTCGCGAATGTAATGATCCATGGACTCACAGCATAAAGCATGCATGCAAGCACCGCGACTGGCCGGTTGATCTTTCTGGCAAGCAAGTAGAGCGGAATCACAGCCAGCACATTGACAATCACTCCCACCAGGCGCGCCGCCCACAGCTCATGTCCAAACAGTCGCAGCGCCGCGGCGACCGGCAGGGTCACCAACCACAGGCCGCGCGGATAGACCGAACTCAAGGCCGCGCCGCGGACAAGTTGCTGGGCCGCGATCAGGTGGTAGTACTCGTCGACTGCCGGAAATGCATTTGCCAAATTCAGAGCCCGGAGTAGCAATGCCAACACCGCGGCTCCTGCCAGCCATGCCCAGTCCCGCTTGTCGAATCGCGGCTGGACCTTGGCCGTACTCGCGCTGACTATGGTCGCCAACGCCGATCGCTTCTGCCAGACCACCAGCAACGCCAACAGGGACAACGGGAAGATGCTTAGCAGTCCCAGCAGGACGATAAACGTCGGTGACGCGTAGAATGGGATCGGGAACTCACGGCCGTAGTTCGTCTTCTCGCCGGACAAGATCAGGGGCTCTGCCTGGCCGTCCCACGAGAATCGCGTCTGATTGGCAGAGGCAGTTCCCCCGAAGATCAGTTGCACCTTGTCGCCGGTCCGCCCCTTCCATTCTAGGGCGTTAGCCGTCGGATTCTCCAGCACCAATTCCTGCCCCACTCGTTTCCATCCCCGAACGTTGATGGCGCCGTAGGAAACGTCTCCTAATGAAGTACTGAACCACGCCAGCGTCGGTGGTGGGGAAGGTACTGGCGATAGAAAAGACAGACTGAATTCATGGGAGGGCAGCAGGAAAGTAAGGTATCTCGATGGGGCTCGCCATTGGTCAGTGCCTGCGAAGAGCAGGAACACGGCCGAGGCAGCGCTTATCACTATCGCGCCAATCCACCCCCAGCCGTTCAGCAATGCAGCATTCCTGTAGAGCCAAGCCAACAGGAAAAAATACGCGACACCCGCCGCCGCGCAGGCCAGGGCAGTCAGGACTAGCAGCAACCTGCTTCCCGCAGGAAAAGCGTCTACCAGCCAATACCCGCTGATGAACAGGCCGGCTCCGATGCCCAAGATCGCGGCAGCCGGGATATGCTGCAGCGCCCCGCCAGGATTCCGGTTTGGCTGGTCAATTTGCTCCATGCGTGGTGCTTTCAAGTGGGCTGAACCGGGCTCGGATCTGGATGCCGCGATGGACAAGGGTCCTTGAACTTGCAGAACGACCTATGCCTTGGACAATCGCTTGAGGTCGGCAGCCACCATCATCTCAACAAGATCCTTGAATCGGACCCCGGGTTCCCATCCCAGCTCAGAGCGAGCCCTGCTCGGATCCGACACCAGCAAATCCACCTCCGCCGGCCGGTAGAAGCGCTGATCCTGCACGACGAAATCCCGGTAATCGAGGCCCACGTGCGTGAATGCAACGTCGCAGAATTCTCGAACCGAATGAGTCTCGCCGCTTCCGATCACGAAGTTGTCAGGCTTATCCTGCTGCAGCATGAGCCACATCGCTTTGACGTAGTCTCCGGCGAAGCCCCAATCGCGCCGTGCTTCAAGATTCCCCAGCCGCAGCTCCTTGCTTAGACCGAGCTTAATTCGCGCAGCCCCGTCCGAGATCTTGCGGGTCACGAACTCCAGCCCGCGCCGGGGACTTTCATGGTTGAACAGGATTCCTGACACAGCGAAAAGCCCAAAGGACTCACGGTAGTTGACCGTGATCCAATGGCCATAGACTTTAGCCACCCCGTATGGACTGCGCGGATAGAAAGGCGTGCCCTCCCTCTGGGGTACCTCAACAACCTTTCCAAACATTTCGCTCGAAGACGCCTGATAAAACCTGATCTTGCTGTTCGCAAAGCGAACCGCTTCAAGCATCCGCGTTACGCCCAAAGCTGTCACGTCACCCGTCAGGGCCGGTTGATTCCAAGATGTCGGCACAAACGACTGTGCCGCCAGGTTGTAGACCTCCGTGGGCTGGTGCTCCTCAAAGATCGACAGCAGGGAACCTTGGTCTGTCAGGTCGCCCTGGATGACAATAATGTCGTCCAACAAATGCTCAATGCGCTCGTAGGTGACCGTGCTGGCGCGCCGGGCCATCCCAACCACGCGATAGCCTTTGGACAGCAGCAGTTCGGCCAGATACGAGCCGTCCTGGCCTGTGATGCCGGTGATTAGAGCTGTAGGCACTAGGATCTCCTTTGGGCACGGACTATCCGTCGCGCTGCGAGCTGTCGCGAACTGATCCTCTGCCGGGGATTTGATTGTATCCTGTTCCCGCCATGAGTCGCTCCTTGGCTTTCAGTCGCGCAGGTGCTTTCGCACAAGCCTTCGATCCCAAAGCCAGCCGCCGCCAAAGATCACGATGACGGTTGCCAAGCTTAGGCTCAGTACGACCATAATGGGCAAGTGGATGCCGATCAGATAGTAACGAGCCACATACCACTGTCCGAAGATGACGACGCAAAGTGCTTCTGCGGCCAGGATTCGGGGCAGCCACGCATCTCGATTCGCGCGCCACGAGAGCCAGGCGTATGCGGCAACCAGCGCTTCAAAGTCCAAGAAGATCAGGCGGTAGCGCGGGTTGTCCCACTGACTGCCTCCTGCGCGGACCGCGCTTACCAGGATCCACAGCCAGCAAAAACCCCAGATCCAGAGCCACGCCCGGCGCTCTTCAGGGAGTTGGGCGCGCCGAAGAGCAACGGGGGCATATATCAGGAGCGGCAGCAAAAGATACCAGCCGACGGAGCGGAAGATCGCGATCGCATGCCAGGTGAACGTGGTTGGAGCGAAAAATGCCGGGGGCAGCACGGGTTGAGTAATCCCGTAGCCAACCACAAAGAGGAATTGGGTTACCGGGCTTAACTTGGAGAACACATTCTGGATCTGGCCGGAGCCGCGTTCGAGTTGATAGATCACCCAGTTGACCGAGTCCCCGGCCCAGCCAAGGATTATTCCCACGGGCGAGCCGCGGCCATACTCGCCCCGCGCACTTAGGCTCCACGACAAGAACAGCAGACCTACCAGGAACACCGCGCCTGCTGCCAGCACGAGGGGCCACGAAACGCGCATGGGTCCGCCTCTCACTCGCAACCATGCCGCCAGGAGGACCAGCGCGGCCAGCGCCACTGCCGGGGAAACTAGCAGCATGCCCGCCACGCCAATTCCAAGATAGGCGAGACCGCTTCGTTTTCCGTCGTGGATCCAGCGGACGAACCCCCAGAAGGCCACGGCCATGAACGTCAGGAGAAAAGGCTCCCGCATCTGTGCCCCCCCAGTCATCACGGATTCCGGGTAGATCACGCCGAACCAGCCTGCCGCCAACGCCAATTTTCCATCCCACATGAGACGTGTCCCCTTGAAAAGGAAGGGCACACCCAAAGCAGCGGTAAGAGCCGCCAATGTCAGGATCAGAAGAGGCCGATGACTATCCGGCGAAAAGACCCTGTAGGTGAGCGCGCTCAAGGCCAGCAGGCCGCCATACTGGTCGGTGTAGTAGACCTTGTCAAACGCCGCAGTCAGCGGCTTGTCTGAGCTCGCCAGCTCCCACGCCTGATCATCGCGTCGATGTGCGTCCGTGAAAACAAACCCTGCTTTGTCGTCCGGCTCGTTATGTCCGTCGAGCGGCAGCGCAACATAGACAGAGATTCCCGCCCCGAGCCGGAGCAGCAGAGCCAGCGTCAGCATCCACGCCAGCCCCTTTTCTCCGCCAGCCCATCTCCAGCCTGCTACCATGCCGGATAGGCCAACCACAAACAAAGCGGAAAAACCCGCCAGGCCTGCCCAATACGGTCCAGCTTGGAGCGCAGCCACTGCCGCGCCCAGGATCGCTGCAGCCGGCAGTATGAGAATGAAATCCTTGGCCCGCAGGTTTTTCATGATCGTTCGATGCTCATGGGATGTCTTGAAGTGCAGCCCGTGTGCGCTCCGCCCACGTATGACTTTCAACAGTGCGGCGTGCATTGAGGCCGAGCATCTTGCGCCGGTTCTCGTCTGACGATAGCCCCTCGATGGCACACTTCCACGCGGCCACGTCACCCACCGGACAAAAGACCGCGCTTTCTTCATCCAGGATCTCGCGGATCACCGGCAGGTCCGAAGTCACAATCGCTCGCGTGGCTGCCATGTACTCGAACATCTTCATGGGGTTGATGACCTCGGCAATGTCCTGTCCGCTGCTAGCCGCCACGCTCGCACCGTAGGGCATTAGCAAGATGTCGGACGCCGCCTGATACAGGGCTAGGCGGCTGTTATCCACGAAACCGGTTAAGGTCACATTGGTGCGCCTGACTGCATCCAGCTTGGACTGCCATTCCTGTACAGCCTCCGGGGTGCCGCCCACCCACAGGAAGTTGGTCGTGGGCAGGACTCGCGCCAATTCGAAGAGGAGGCTGATCCCGCGGCCAGCGTAGAAGTGCCCGGTGAAGCCCGCGGTAAATCCATCATTTAGGTGTAGCCTGCGCCGAGCTTCCGCGGCGGCTGGCAGACCTGCATAGCGGTCCAAGTCGACGCCGTTGGGAGCTACCTGAACCGCTGTCTTGGGAAACTCCATCCGCGTGGAACGCTCAAGCGCGCCAAGGAGTGCACGGGTTGTGACCAGTAGACGCCTCTTGGCGCTCCCCTTCCAGAATTGTCGCAACCACCAAGCACCCAAGCGCCCGGCCACGTCCGCGTGCATCTCCAGAACCACCGGCCGGTGCAGTCTAGTTGCCAGTGCCGCCGATGGCAGGAGCCATGTGTAGACAAGGTCTGCCTTGAACTGGTTCGCCGACGCCTGGGCTGACAATACAAAATCGAATCGCCTCAGATGGCGCAGCGACGGCCGCCACTCTACTTGGAAAGGATGGCTCACCCCGTAATGCCGCGCGAGATCGCTCCACGCACTCGGGGGGCCTTCGGCCGGGACGATCATCCTGACTTCATGGCCGGCCTGCACTAACGCATCGCAGACCTTCATCGCCTGGATGGAATTCGCCGTCAAAGAAGGAATGC
>JBGPAT010000198.1:0-5512 GCA_041480885.1 Anaerolineae bacterium | reverse complement strand
GGATACGTCTTCTGGTTGGGGACTTCGCTCGGACTGAGCCAGAACAACGTCGGGGGGATCCTGTTTGCTCTGTTGATTCTTATCGGTCTGAGCCTCACTTCTCTTTTTTTCCCCCAATCTGAGATCCCGGACCGCACGTCCCAGTTCCTTTCCTGGCTGCGCCAGAACCTCCGGCTGGTGATCACCGTTGAGATTCTCTTCCTGCTGGCTTTTGCCTTCCTGGCTGTCCTGCGGGCGGGCAATCCTGAACTGGATAACGCTGAAAAACCGATGGAGTTGATGTTCATCAACTCCATCCTGCGTTCTCCCACTTTCCCGCCGCATGATTCTTGGCTCTCAGGCTATGCGATCTCATACTATTACATGGGATACGTCATGACGGCCATGCTGGCCATGCTGGCAGGATTGACAGGCAGCATTGCCCACAACCTCATGACGGCAATGATTTTCGCGCTGGCCGCCATCGGTGCCTACGGGATTCTGTATGATCTGCTGGCGGCTCAAGAATCCATCGCCAGCAAGCCAAATGGCGCAGCCCCAATTCCCAAATCGGCAGTTGGTTTTGCCTTCATTGGGCCGCTGTTTCTGCTTCTGGTCAGCAATCTCGAGGGTTTCCTCGAAGTCCTGCACCGGATGGGCATCTTCTGGTCCGGTGCCCACAATTTTTGGACTTGGCTCGGCATCAAAGACCTCAGCGATCCGCCCGCATATCCGCTCGGCTGGATCCCCGACCGGTTCTGGTGGTGGTGGCGCGCCTCGCGCGTGATATCGGACTATGATCTGACCGGCAATTTTCGTGAGGTCATCGATGAGTTTCCCTTTTTCTCGTTTCTGCATGCTGACTTGCATCCCCACGTCCTGGCCATCCCATTCAATCTGCTGGCGGTAGCCATCGCGCTGAACGTCTTCTTCGGCGGCTGGCCCGGCGACATATCCATCTTCGGTCTGCGCCTGAAGATTAGTTGGGGCGGTCTCTGCGCGGCTGCTCTGACGGTCGGCGGGCTCGCCTTCTTGAACACGTGGGATATCCTGGTTGGGGCAGCCCTGATCGTGTTCGCCTACGGGTTACTGCGCGTCCGAATGGACGGATGGTCTTGGGGGCGCCTGCTGGATGTGTTTGAGCTTGCCGTTCCGTTGGGCGTTCTGGGGTTTGTGCTGTATGTGCCTTTCTATGTTGGTTTCTCGTCGCAGGCGGGCGGCATCCTTCCGAACCTTACGAATCCGACGCGCGGCGCGCAGTTGTGGGTGATGTTCTGCCCACTGTTTGTGGCGCTGCTGGGCTATCTCTTGTATCTCTGGCGCGGCCAGCGACGCGCAGCCAACTGGGGGCTGGCGCTTGTAATAGGGGCGGGGCTGGTGGTGCTACTCTGGGCTGTATCCTGGACCATGGGTTGGCTGGCCTTCAGACTGGACCCGGGCTTTGCTGTCCAGTATCTCGGCTCGCAGGGTGCGGTTGACGCGGCGGCATTTTTCGGAGCCGCAATGGCGCGCCGCTTCTTTTACGTGGGCGGATTGCTGACAGTGCTCGCGATCCTCATCCCATCGCTCGCGTTCCTTGCGCATCGCACAGGAATCGAGGGCACCCAAGACGTGGCCTCCCGGGAAGGCGCGCCTCGTGTCCCGGATCACGGATCCGACTCCGGAAATCAATCTGCCAACTTCACTTTCCTCCTGATGATCCTGGGGTCTGTCCTCGTGATCGCTCCTGAGTTTGTGTTCCTGCGCGATCAGTTCGCCTCGCGGCTGAACACCATCTTCAAGTTCTACTACCAGTCCTGGCTTTTGTGGAGTCTCGCGGCTGCCTTCGGCGTCGCCGTGCTGCTGCAGAACCTGCGCGGCGTCTGGGAGTGGTTCTTTCGTGTGATCCTGGCGCTTGCATTGTTCATGTCCCTTGCTTACCCCGTGCTGGCGATCTACAACAAGACCAATGGCTTCAATCCGACCTTGGGCTGGACGCTGGATGATTTTCGACGCATCCAGCGATCAAATCCGGATGAAGCCGCCGCCATCCTGTGGTTGAGATCCGCGCCGGACGGGGTCGTGGCGGAGGCGGTTGGTGGCAGCTATAGCGGCTATGCGCGCATCTCCGAGTACACGGGCCTGCCAGCCGTGCTGGGCTGGCCGGGCCACGAGTCGCAGTGGCGCGGCGCCAGCGATCCGCAGGGCACGCGTCAAGGCGATATTGCATCGCTCTACAGCACGCCGAATTGGAAAGAGGCATTGGCAATCCTGAACAAATACGACATCCGATACGTGTACGTGGGAGGGCTGGAACGATCCACGTATGCGGTGCAGGAGGAGAAGTTCCAGGCGAATATGCAGCCGGTGTTCCAACAGGGGGATGTGACCATCTATCAGGCCCCATGAGCATTGCCTGGCAGAGACTACGCAGCCATGCTCCGCTAAGAAATCCAGCGCCCCGACCGCGGTCAGGTCGAATACTCATCATGTAAAATACAACGGATGCGAACCTTCCGTCACGAAACCGCCTTGTACTTGCTCGCGCTGCTGTTGGCGCTTGCTTTGCGTTTGTTCGCCCTGGGGGGGCTTCCACTCACCGATCCCGAGGCCAGATGGGCTCTCCAAGCCCTCGGCGTTGCACAGGGTGCTCATCCGGTGCTCGGCTCCCAGCCGGCGTACGTGCTTCTGACCGCTGTCCTATCCTTTGCTTATGGTGGGGCGACGAACTCTCTGGCGCGATTGACTCCCGCGCTCGTCGGCAGCGCGCTGGTCCTGGTGCCCTGGCTCTTTCGGTATCGCCTCAAACCCCGGACAGCCGTACTTTTGGCATTTCTCCTAGCCGCGGAGCCGGGCCTGGTTGCCCTCTCTCGCCAGGCAGGGAGTTCAATCCTGGCTGTCACGTTCACCGTTGCGGCCTGGGGGATGTGGGATAGGCGACTAGTGCCAGGGGCAGGGATTTGCGCCGGGTTGGCCCTGCTCTCGGGCGCGCCACTTTGGGCCGGCCTGCTCACATTCGGATTGACTTGGGCAATCTGGCAAGCGATAGAACACCGCGCCCGCGCGCAAGCAGCCAAGGGTGGCGGCCCCGTGACGGACGAAACTCAGGCGCGGAACGAGCCTAGCGCTCCTAGTGATTGGCTGACAGCGCTGTGGTTCGCCCTCGGGACAATCGTCCTCGGCGGGACCTTGTTCTTCCTCGTCCCAAATGGTCTGAGTGCCTGGCTATCCGGCCTGCTGGAATACCTGAGTGGCTGGACCAAAACGTCTGGGATATCTTCCGGTTTGATGCTGTTCTCGCTCGCGGCGTATCAACCGCTCGGCCTGATCCTGATGGTGGTCGCCACCGTACGCGGCTGGCTCCAGCGAAGCCGTCGGGTGATGGGCCTCAGCCTGTGGATGTGGGTGGGACTGCTGCTGGCCCTTTTCTATCCGGCACATCAGATGGGTGACCTCGCATGGATGTTGATCCCGTTTTGGGCGCTCGCCGCTCTTGAACTCGCGCGGACCCTAGATGTTCGGCCCGCAGAGCGATCCGAGGTTCTGGGCGTAACAGTTCTAGCGTTCTTGATCCTCGTGTTCATCTGGTTGGATTTCCTGGGTTTGATCGAAGGGCCCGCGTCTTCCGATCAGGCCATGCTGCGCACCTGGTTAATGTTTGGCTCATTCTTCTTGCTGGTCGTTAGCCTGCTTCTGGTGGCAGTCGGCTGGTCCATTCGTGTCGCGCGGTACGGCGCGGCCTGGGGGCTGATTGCGGCCTTGGGCATCTACTCGGCCGGTGCGGTAACGGCTGCAGCTGGCGTGCGCAATCTACCGGACTCTGTGGACATGTGGCGTGCCGGCGGGAGTCTTCCCGAGGCCGGTTTGTTGCAGACGACCGTAGATCAAATGTCGGATTGGAGCCTTGGTGAGATCCACTCCCAGCCCGTGACGATCGTGGCAGTCAATTCGCCGGCGCTGGTCTGGCTCATGCATGATCGGGCCGTGGATGTGCAGGGTGCGCTGAGTCCTTCGTCCACGCCGCCCATTGTGATCAGTCCAAATCAGGACAATCCAACGCTCGCGGCGGGGTACCGTGGGCAGAGCTTTGTTTGGCGTCGCAAGCCATTATGGAATCAGGCAGCCTTTGCGGACTGGCTGCGCTGGCTGCCCTTTCATCAGATGGCGCAAGACTCCGAGACTGTCATCTTATGGGTGCGGACCGACCTGTTCATAGATGCGACGGCGCCCAAACCTTGAAAACTCCACCTTCCATCATTGCGATTGACGGGCCGGCTGCATCCGGGAAATCGACCCTTGGACGACGGCTGGCCGATTCACTCGGCTACCTGTTCTTTGACACTGGAGTGATGTACCGCGCCGTCACGTGGAGAGTCCTGCAGGCAGGCACCGATATCCGCGACGAGGTAGCCGTCACCGCGTTGGCGGAGGAAGTCTCGGTCGACGTGAGGCCAGCCTCGAAGTCAGACGGACGCTCGTGCGACGTGATTGTTGACGGCCGGGACCTGACATGGGAGCTACGCCATCCGGAGGTCGATTCCACCGTCTCGGTCGTGGCCGCGTATCGCGGCGTCCGCCTCGCCATGAGTGAGCAACAGCGACGAATCGGCCAGCGTGGCCGTGTGGTGATGGTCGGACGCGATATTGGGACCGTGATCCTGCCTGAAGCAACTCTGAAGATCTACCTGGATGCCTCCGCGGCGGAACGAGCGCGTCGTCGACATAAGGAGATCGAGGCGCGGGGCACGGAAGCGGACGTCGACGAAATCCTCGCCAGAGTCCTCGAACGAGACCGCATTGACTCAACGCGCGATATCGCTCCTCTGCGGGCCGCGCCGGATGCGGTTGTGATAGATTCGGATGGGCTGTCCGCCGATGAGGTCTTCGAGCGGGTCAAAAGGCTCTGTGAGTAGACAAGAGTATCGTGTTTCGTGGGGACTGCGCTTTCGGCGGGCGGCATTGACCGCGGTGATTCGCCTGCTTTTCCATATCGGGGGCCGCGTCAGGTTGATCGGGTGGGAGAACATCCCGCTGGGCACCCCCTATGTGGCGGCGGCCAATCATGTTTCGATCTACGATCCACCGCTGGTCCTGTCCTTCTGGCCGGAAGGACTTGAAGGGATCGGCGCGGTGGATGTTTTTGACAAGCCCGTTCAAGGGGACCTCCTCAGAATATATGGAACGACACCGGTCCATCGAGGCGACGTGGATCGCGAGTTGATCGAAACGATCTTCGCAATGCTGCGCTCTGGCTATCGCGTTCTGATCGCACCGGAAGGCAGTCGCTCGCACGTGCCCGGCATGCAACGCGCCAAGCCCGGCGTCGGGTACATCCTGGCCGAGGCCGGCGTGCCGGTCGTGCCGATCGGCGTTGTCGGGACAACGGACGATCTTCTGAAGGAAGCCCTGCGCTTCCGCCGTCCGACGATCGAACTCCGAGTTGGCCCGCCGTTTACGCTGCCGCCCATGGCTGGCAGCGGGGCGGAGAGGCGCCTCGTTCGTCAGCGCAACGCCGATCTTGTCATGCAGCACATCGCGGCCCTGCTGCCCGCCG
>JBGPAT010000197.1:0-5513 GCA_041480885.1 Anaerolineae bacterium | reverse complement strand
GATCATTCTGGGAATAGTATTGGACATTGACGCCGACCCCGCATTGTTGCAGGGATTTCGTGAGGATGTCGACAGCCTGACGCCGCTGCAGCGCGGCCGTGGAGTAGTAGTTCAGCATCAACGGCGTGCCGGCAGGCACATTTTTGACCGAGACTGCCAGGCGCGGTGTGGCTGGCTTGCCATCCAGGTCTCTCCAGCCTACCTGTTCAAGCAGTTTGATTCCGGCAGACGTATCGAACTTGTAGGAGGGAATGTCCCCGGCGTACAGGGGATGATCAGTTGGGACAAAGGACAGCGGTACGGAAGACTGGCCGAATAGCACCGTATCCACCACCTGCTGACGGTCGAGGCATAAAGCCAGCGCCCGCCGCGTGCGGGGGTCCGCCAGGATATCAGGGCGGTCCCCTTTGGCCAGAGTAATGCCGTCGTCGTACGTGGCTGGCTTGATTCCCAAGCCAAGCCACTCGATGGCCATGCCCGGCGTGATCAGACTGCGAACTTCGCCCGATCGCTGCATCTGCTGCAGCAGCGCAACTTGCCCATCCAGGTGAGTCGTCGGATCGAGGACATCGCAGCGGCCCGCGCTCAGCTCGCTCACGGCGGCATTGGGGTCGGCGATGAAACGGAACACAAGCGTATCGAATTTTGGGAAGCCTTCCGTAACGCGGAAGTAGTAGGGATTTTTTACGAGCGTCATGCGGTCGCCCGGAACCCAGTCCTGCATCATGTACGGGCCCCAGCCGATGGGCTTCTTCGCGGCAACATCGGCTTTGGGCAGGTCGGGCGCCTGCAGCTGCCCCCATGCCTGTTTTGGAGCCGGCAGCCAGAAGTTCGTCGTGAAGGACGGATCCAGGAAGCCTGGAATGCTCGTCCACTGGGTCGTGGACGGATCGGTGGTCGTATAAGCCTCTGTGCGATCGACCAGGAACTTGGGACCCGGGGTGGCCTGATCAGCGGCCAACTGGTAGCCGTACACCGAGTCATCGGCGGTCAACGGTGTTCCATCCGACCAGGTCACATCGGAGCGCAGAAGGAAGTTGACCTTCATCTGGTCCATCTGCACGCTGCTGACTCCGTCGTAGGTGACCACACACGCATCCGTGCGGCAGCTCGATGGCCGGAAGCGCGTCCCCACGGCAAGCTTCGTCAGGTTGCCGTCCGCGTCCACGATTGTGCCGCCGGCTTGCACGCTGACCGGGACGATCTGCGCGTCCCCGCTCGCCAAGGTGGGCAACTTCTGCAAGATCACGGGCTGGTAGCCATAACTGACCGTGTCGATGGGTCCGTCGTCGATGGCAGCCAGCACGCTGCGCGCCGCATCATTGAGGTTCGCAAAGGGGTACAGCGTATTCGGTTCTTCGCCCAGGCAGATCGTCAGTGTGCGCGGCGGCGCGGCCGTGGGTGTCATAACTGGGGTGGGCGCTGCTCCGGGAGTCGGCGTGGGCACCTTGCCGATCGGAAGCACGCAGCCTGTCAACGGGAAGATAAGCAGGGCTATAAAGGCAATGGATTGCCGCTGTGCGCCGTATATCCGGGGCATGGCGTGCTCCTTGGTCGGAAGATCGCCGATCGTCGGCTGGTAGCAGTTGCTAGTCGCTGCAGCGGAATCCTATCCCATACGGGCGGTTCTAACAAGCGGAAAACAACCCTGGGCCAATTCCTGCTCCGGAGTTCTGATTTGGGAGGCTACTTGCGGTGCATGCGGACGTAGAGCGACGCGCCGACGATGCCTAGGATCAGGCCCGTCATGGAAGCGGTGAACGAGAAGAAATCCAGGAAGAAGGTGGAGGGGATGACATGGATCAGCATGAGCAGCGGTAGGGCGATCCCCGCCAATGAGAGCAGGAAGCCAATCAGGATTAATGTCCGGGGACGCATGTGGAATGGTTGAACGCGGGGTGAAACCGTCCGGGGGCCTCACCAAAACCGTCGGCAAATCTTGACTTTGGGCGAGCGGGATTTCAGTCCGCAGTCCGGAGGCCTCGCACCGATGCCCCTGCCGGATTTCCTGGAGGAGATTTTCTGATTCACGAGGTCATTGGTAAAGCCAGCATGCGACAAGGTGGCCCGGCTCCGGCTCAAAATCCGGAGGCTCTTTGAACTCGCAAATGCCCTTGATGATCTTCGGGCAGCGCGGATGGAAGCGGCATCCTGACGGAGGCTTCACCAGGCTCGGCGGTTCGCCCGGTGGTATCGCCTTGAACGTCTCTGCGTTTCGGGCGTCGGGCTCCGAGGTGCCGGTCAGCAGAGCCATGGTGTATGGATGTAAGGGGTTATCCAGCACGTGACGCACGGAGGCTTTTTCGACCAGCTTGGCGGCATACATGACGAATATCCGTTCCGAAAAATAGCTTACTGTGGAAAGGTCATGTGTAATGTAGATGACGGACAGGTTATGCTTTTCCTGGAGACCGCGCAGCAGCTTGAGGATCTCAACGCGCACCGAGGCATCCAGCATCGAGACCGGTTCATCGGCGACCAGGAAGCGGGGCTCCATGATCATGGCCCGTGCAATAACCACCCGCTGCTGCTGTCCGCCGCTCAGCATATGCGGGTACTTGAGCAGGAAGTCCTCCACCGGGCTGAGCTTCACCTCTGCCATCGCCTTGCGGACTCGCTCGAGGCGCTCCTCCCGGTTCCTCACGCCACCCACGATCAGCGGCTCTTCCAGGATGCGCTGCACGTTCATGAACGGTGGTAATGCCCCGTAAGGATCCTGTTGTACATAGCCAACGTGAGAGTGATACTGATGCATGGCTGTCCGACTCAGCGTCGAAAGGTCTTCACCCTCAAAGATGACCTTACCGCTCGTTGGTTTGTAGAGTGCCAGGATGGTTTTCATCAGGCTCGATTTGCCGCAGCCGCTCTCCCCTACCACCGCAATGGTCTCGCCCGCATACAGAACGAAGGTCACGCCATCCACCGCCTTGACGTAACCGGCGTGGCCGAAGCCGAAGCGTCTCAGTTCGAACCAGACGTGCAGGTCATCGATCGACAATAAGACCTTGCGCGCATCCGGTTCTTGTCGGATGGCCTTCATACTAGCAACCATGAGCTGGCTCCAAGATTACGTTACGCATACAACCAGCATTTGACTTTGCGGCCGTCCTTCTCGAAATCCGGTGGGTCGTCTGCACATTTGGCAAACACGAAGGGACAGCGTGAAGCAAAGCGGCAGCCTTTTGGCGGATCGATCAGGCTGGGCGGCTGGCCTGTGATGAATTCAGGTTCTTTCGTTCCGTGGAGCCGCGGCACGCTGGCCATCAACTTCTGAGAATAGGGATGCAAAGGTCTTTCAAAGAAACGGTATGCGTCGCTTACCTCCACGATCTGCCCGGCGTACATGACGGCCACGTCGTCGGCCAATTCACTGGAGGTGGCAATGTCGTGCGTGATCAGAATAAAGCTGATTCCCAGTTCCTTCTTCAGGCGTTTCAAGACATTGAAGATATTCGCTTGGGTCAGGACGTCCAAAGCAGAGGTCGGCTCATCCAGGATGATCAGGCTGGGAGAGGTGATCAGGGCCATGGCGATCGTCACGCGCTGGCGCATGCCGCCGCTCAATTCGAATGGATACCGGCTGATGAAGTCATCGGACACGCCCACACGCTGGAACATCTTCTTGACCAGCGAGATGGCTCCATTCCGGTCCACGCCCAGATGGACGATCGCCGGTTCCGCCACCTGCTCACCGACGCGCATCACGGGATTGAGCGCGTTCATTGCGGCCTGCGGCACCATTGAGATCGAGGCCCAACGGATATTTTGTCGGAATTCCTCGTCGCCGAGCAGCATGATGTCCTTGCCATCCAGATAGATGCGGCCGGAATATGTGCCGGCATTGCGGGGCAGCAGGCGCAGGATGGCCTTGGCGAGCGAGGTCTTTCCACAACCGGACTCACCCAGGATGACCACCGCCCGGTTGGTACCCAGCTCGAAATTCACGCCGTCCACAGCTTGGACGGGGCCGTGTGTGGTCTTGAAATGGAGCACCAGGTCTTCGATGCGCAGCAGGCTGTGGCTTTGCTCCATGAGCCTATATGTCCCTCAACCGGGGATTGAAGACGCGGTCCAGCGCGAAGCCCAGCATGGCGAAGCCAAAGCCGGTGACCATCAGCAATGCGGCCGGTTCCAGGATCCAGTAGTACAAGCCCTTGTAGAGGGCGCCGTTCGTATCGGCGTCGTTGATGATCTTCCCCCAGGTTGGCAGGACGGGATCTCCCAGGCCCAGCACAGCCAGCGAGGCCTCCAGGAATACGAACGCGGGCACGGACGAGACCAGACCGGGAATGAGCAGCGGGATCATACGCGGGATGAGGTACTGGAAGATAATGCGGAAGTCGCTGGCACCGTAGGCGCGGGCAGCCTCGATGTATGGTGACTCTTTCACCTGCAGGAATATGGCGCGATAGCTCTTGATCGATCCTGTGAAGATGCTAAGCAGTACGGTGACCCCCAGGATCACCCAGATGCTGCGTGAATAAAACGTGCCGATCATCACCAGGATGGAAAGGAAGGGCAGCACCAGGTTGATTTCGGTGATGCGCTGGATCAACTCATCCACCCAGCCGCCGTACCACGTGCCAACCGCTGCAATCATCATCGTCAGCACCAGGGTTCCGAGGGAGGCTACCAGGCCGAAGATCAACGCCACCGGTGCTCCCCACAGCAGGGGCACGACCAGGTCGCGGCGCTGCTGGTCGGTTCCTGCCAGGCCGAAGAGCTCTCCGTGGAAAACGAATTCAGCGTCGATGTCAGAGCCAGCCTCAAACGTCGTTCCGGTGATCTGAAGTTGGTAGTTGCCCTTCGTGATGGCATGGGTCTTGGGATCCTGAAACAGGGCTTGCATCGGATCCGCACCCTGCAGCCTCTGCAGCAGTCTTTCGTCCTGTGAGAATCGAAGAGTCTGCTTCTGACCTACGCCAAGGTCATCAATTCGTATTTTTCGGCCATCCGGGGTAAGCCAGACGATCGAAACGAACGGCTGCTTTTGAGCGAATTTCGAGGTGAAGTACAGGAGCATTTCCTGCGGATATGCATCATACTGGTAATCGAAAGCATACCGGATGTCCACCGTGCCCGTGCCTTGCGCGCCCGCGGTGACCGTCTTGGTCATGCCGCCGTCGGCGGTGTTGACCGCGAAGGACACGGGCAGCTTGTTTCTGGAGAAGGTGTTGAACCAGGCCGGCGGAGCAAACTTGGGGTTCTTGTACCAAACGGTCTCACCCCCGCGCCACAGGCTGATAGCCTGGTCATAGGGAATCTTGATCACCGCGTAGAGCGCGGTGATGATCAGCAGGGAAATGAGCACGAGGCCCGCGATGGCAGACGGATAGCGCAGGATTTCGCGGAAGGAATTCCTAATTGTGTCCGTAGTTAGTTGCCACCGACTTTGACGCGGGGGTCCACCAGGGCATACACGAAATCGAGAGCGAACACGGTGATAGCCAGCAGGTATGCATAAACGATCGTGGTGCCTACGATCACCGGCGTGTCATACAGGCCGATGGCCT
>JBGPAT010000196.1:0-5541 GCA_041480885.1 Anaerolineae bacterium | reverse complement strand
TCGGCATGGGCCTGCTGCTGCCCGAAGACTTCACCCGACTCACTCCCGTCGCAATTCTAGCACAGGGCATGTGAGTGCCAGGTTGAGGCGGACCCGGCAGTATAATCTCGATGATGCTTCGCGTGTTCTCGCCCGTCCTAGCAGTCCTGGTTTCGGCCTGCTGGATCCTCGAACCCGCAGTTGCGCAGACTTCAGCGCCGCCGCCTGAACCGGACAGCGGATCGGTTGTCTGCACGCCCGGCGCATATTTGGCTGCGCCTGAAGACTGCCTGCCGCTCGGTCCCTCGGTCTATCTCACCGAATTGGCTGGAATGGGCCTGACCATGCCGCCCAAGCCGCTCCCCTCGATCGCGCCGGATACGTCGCTCGCAGCGTTGCCTTTTCGTTACTTCCATGTTATCTCCCAGGACGCGGTGCCGATTGGCAGCACGCCAGGAGCCACCGCCGGGGTGCAAAGCCTCTATCCGGGGTTCGTGTACATCGGGTATGCAGATCGTGTCGATACGGGCCATGGAATCTACTACCAACTGCAGGACGGTGGCTGGATTCCTGGCCGCGGCGAGCGGATCGGTGAGTATTCGGGCTTTCAGGGCCTTCAGTTCGCATCCACACCCCGCAACTCGTTCGGTTGGACATTCGAGGACATCCCCGTCAAGAGCGCTCCCGGTTTTCAGGCACCGGATACGGGTGCCCGACTTGGTGCATCTAGCATCGTTCAGGTTTATGAGACCCGCAAAGCCGATGACGTCGCCTGGAACATGGTGGGGATCGACCAGTGGGTGGAGGCTCGTAAGATCGCCCAAGTGGTCATCACCACGGCGTCTCCGCAGGGATCAGACGAAAGCCCGCGTTGGATCGACGTGAATCTGGCCGAGCAGAGCCTGGCCGTATACAACAATCACGCGCTGGTTTTTGCCACAATGATCGCCAGCGGCATGGAGCCATTTTGGACCAGGCCCGGGTTGTTCCAGATCCAGCAGAAAAAAGAAACGGAAACGATGCGCAACAACGATCCGACGGACTTCTACTATCTCGAGGACGTGCCGTGGACCATGTATTTTGACGGCCCGCGAGCGCTTCATGGAGCTTACTGGCGAACCCGCTTTGGCTACCCCCAGTCGCACGGTTGCGTAAATCTCTCGGTGGGCGACGCGCACTGGCTCTTCAACTGGGCGAACGTAGGCGACTGGGTCTATGTGCATGACCCGACCGGTAAAACCCCCTCGGATCCGTCGCTTTACAGAGCCGGTGCGTACTGATTGCTTGACACCTTAATACCCGCATGATACACTCCTTTCGCCGTAAGTCTGGTCCCGTGGTGTAGCGGTTTAACATGCGGCCCTGTCAAGGCCGAGATCGCGGGTTCGAATCCCGTCGGGACCGCACATATCCAGAGAGTATTTCGGCTGTTGATGGATCCATCATCAGCCGATTGTTTTTCTTAAGTCCCAACACCAGGGCATAACTTTCCGCTGATTGCTGCGACTTCAGATTCAGACAACACTCTGTTTTCTGAAGGAGAGAGCGCGATGACTCACGTTATCACGAGCTTGTGCTTGCGCGACAACGGTTGCTCTGATGTGTGTCCTGTGGAATGTATCGTTCCTGGGGCACCGGCTGGCAAGTGGCCAACTTACTACATCGATGCGAGGACGTGCATAGACTGCGGCGCATGCGTCCCGGAATGTCCCTACTCCGCGATTTTTGCCGAGGACGACGTCCCTGCCGCCTACAGCGCAACCGGCGGGGAATACATCAACCGCGCAGGCCTGGAGGGACATTACGAAGGCGCAGGCCATCACGGCCAGCGCGTTATTTTGGAGACAACTAAAGTGCTGTCCGCCGGTGAGAGTCTGGACCTGAGGGACTGTGTAGCGCTTAATCGCGAATTCTTCGGGTAGGCGCGCCCTCATCACGGGATCTTCAGGTGCTCGCTTGACGATTTGCAATTAAGTGGAATCCGTTCTAAACTTGCCGTTGTGAAGACGGCAAGTTTTCATTTTGATGACAATCTCTTCAGCCTTCTGCCCCGTGCCAGACGGAGCACTCGCCTGCAGTTCTCTTTCAACGGTCCGCAGTCGCTGAAACATCTCATCGAGTCGTTGGGTATTCCGCACACAGAGCTTGGAGTCCTGCGGGGGAACGGCCACGCGGTTGACATGGACTACCTTGTTAAGGATGGCGATGTGCTGGAGGTCACTGCGTCAACTCCTGCGGACGGCGTGACCGACCGGCCGCGCTTTGCTGTGGATGGACATCTAGGCCGGCTGGCCGCCTATCTGCGCATGCTGGGCTTTGACTGTCACTATCGAAGTGATAGTGATAATTCGGAACTGGTGCTGCTGGCCGTAGCAGATTCGCGCATTCTACTCACCCGGAATCGTCGCTTGCTTATGCGAAAGATAGTCAAGCACGGCTATTTGCCTCGCAGCCTCGACTCGCGCCAGCAATTGCTGGAGGTCCTTCACCGATTCCGATTGGCGAACTGGATCATCCCCTTCGAACGTTGCATGCGGTGCAACCATCCGCTGAAGTCGGTGCGGAAAGCCGACGTCATCGAGCGTCTGGAGCCATTGACCCGCAAATACTTCGAGGAATTCTACATGTGCCCCGCCTGCGGGCAGATATATTGGAAGGGCTCACATTTCGATCGGATGCAGCAATTCATTTCGAGCTTGCCTCAATAATTGTCGCCTTGTCATGCACTGCCACCACCGTTCGAATCGTGCTTGCGGATGCCGTTGATGATGAGCTACGCCGCGCTCGATGCTATAATGCCGTCACTCCCTTGTTCCTGGAGGAACTGTGCCCAGAACCCCAAACCGCGCGGTGCTCACCTGGATCCTGACGTTCGGCTCGTTTGCCGTGTTTCTGGTAATCTACGGTGGATTCGTCCGTCTAACGCGCTCTGGGCTGTCAATCGTCGAGTGGAATCCTGTCAGCGGTGCGATCCCACCTCTGAACCAGCAGGCCTGGCAAACCGAGTTTGCCAAATACCAGGGCACGCCAGAATACAGGCAGATCAACTACGACATAACCCTGCCGCAGTACGAGCAAATCTTTGTCGTTGAATGGATCCACCGCATTCTGGCTCGCTTCGCCGGTTTCGTCTTTGCGATCCCTTTCTTCGTCCTGGTTTTCAAGAAATGCATCCCACTCAAAGAGATCGGCCTGTATGTCGTTATGGGTATTCTCTTTGCGGCGCAGGCAGTGTTGGGATGGATCATGGTTTCGTCGGGCCTGGTAGACCGCCCCGCCGTGAGTCAGTATCTGCTGACGGCACACCTGTTCCTGGCGCTGACGCTGATCGGCATCTCGCTGTGGACGGCCCTGGGTCATCACTACGGCTTTCCGGATGATGCGCGGCACAGTAAATGGTCGTTGGCTTCCAAGGCCGTTCTGGTCGGCTTGGTCATGCTGCTTGTTCAGATCGCGTATGGCGGCTTCACCGCCGGGCTGAAGGCAGGCCACGTTTCGGACACCTGGCCGCTGATGCTTGGACGACTGATTCCTCTCGGGCTCTTGAGCCAAGTCAAGCCTGGTCTCCTGAATGTCATCGATGCACCGTTGACCGTCGCGTTCATTCACCGGTGGATGGCTCTCGCAGTTCTGATAGTGGCCGTCGTGATCTTCGGGCTGGTTCGCAGAAGCAAGCTCAGCCCCGGGCTCGTGAATGTCCTCGGTTTGGTCCTGATCCTGGGCGTGTTCCAGATAGCATTGGGGATTACCGTTGTCATTTCACGGGTGCAAATTGCAGCTGCCCTTCTCCACCAGGCCAACGCCATCGCTCTCTTCTGCGCCACGGTGTATCTATTGCACCGCCTGCGCGCGCGGGACCAGCAGACTGCGCCTTAGTTCTGCCTTGACAGCCAAACGCGGGTGGGTGGGCACCCGCCGCGTTCAATCCAGATTTTGAGCCTCATGGCGGAGTTGTTCTCGGCACACTACGCTGGTGCTCCTTTTGTACTGTTCGGCCTCGCCCACATTGGCGCCCTTGCTGCCGTGGGATTGCTCAACATCGCGCTCGTTGGCTTCAGGGGCGCCGGCGACCGTGTCAAGGCTGCTGTTCGGTGGATTCTGGCGATCCTGCTCTGGAGCGCCGAACTATCATGGCATGTCTGGAATATCGCGGTCGGCACCTGGTCAGTCCAATTCATGCTTCCCTTGAACATCTGCAGCATTCTGATCTGGCTCTCAGGCTTTATGCTGGTTTGCAGGAATTTCCGCATCTACGAATTTGCCTATTTCCTGGGAATTGGCGGCGCAATCCAGTATCTTGCCACGCCGGATCTGGGCATATACGGTTTCCCGCATTTTCGATTTTTTCAAACCTTCATCTCCCACGGTCTACTGCTCACCGCCCCCATCTACATGACCATCGTTGAAGGACTGCGCCCCACGTGGAAAACCGTTCTGCGAGTCGCCCTGTGGATGAACGCATACATGATCGTGATCTACTTTCTGAACAGAGCTCTCGGCAGCGACTACCTGATGATCAACGCCAAGCCGGCATTCCCCAGCCTACTCGACCTGCTGCCCGCCTGGCCGTACTACATTATCTTCATGGAATTGATTGGCGTGCTCACGATGCTCCTGCTCTATCTGCCATTTGCCGTCTCGGACCGGAAATCTAGGCCAAGCCAGGCCTGACTCGATCCGTGCAGGGCACTTGCTCGCGGCCAGTACATTGCACGTGCACGCCTTGGTATGAATGTCTCCAAGTTGCGTTACAATCAAAATGTCAGGGGCGATGGCGGAATTGGCAGACGCAGAGGACTTAAAATCCTCCGGTGAAAACACCATGAGTCTACAGCAAAAACCAGCTCAAATGGTGGCTGATTTTGCAAGAGTCCTCTGTGTGCCGAATCGCAATTCAGAGTATCATCGCGACACGCCAAACCGTCAAGATGCAGCCGAAACGGCTGGAGATCTCGCAGGCCCTCTCGATTCCTTGCCTGGCGTCCCGATATCGCGGGACTACGGAGTGGAAAAGACGATGGTCAATGTCGGGCGGTCGGACGCCGTCGCGCCGTTGCCGCTGACGAGGTTGAGCACGTTGGCGATGGCGTCGCTGTTATCTTCCAGTTTGAAGCGCAGGCGGATCTGTGTCAGGCCGCCCGCGTTGGTGGCCAGCTTGTTGATGTAGGTGAAGGTACTGGGCGGCAGGGTGATGGTGTAGAAGCCTGCGGAGAGGGTAGGCGCATACGGACCAGTGGTCGCGTCCGGGGTCGCCTGGAAGTCGGACGCCTGCAAGGCGGCAGCGGTCCCAAAGTATCCGTTGTGCACATCCAGCAAGATGCCCTGCAGCAGTGCTACTGGATTTGTGCTGGGTGGAGTCACCGAACTGTATCTAAGCTTGAGCTTCACAGAACTGATCGTGGCGTTGTCCGGCAGCGCCGACGTGTTGAAAGACAGGAGTGCGCGATATTGCTTCTTTGCGGCGTCGTCGCCCAGACTCAGGATCGAGCCGTCGACGTTCACCGTGCCACCGAGAGTTGTATTCTCACCGGTTTCGCGGATCCAGCCATCCTGGGAGGCACT
>JBGPAT010000195.1:0-5549 GCA_041480885.1 Anaerolineae bacterium | reverse complement strand
TTTGCACGCTCTCCTGGCCGAGGGAAGTGATCCTATATTGGGATCTCTATCGCCAAACGGCTAGAATGACGCCGGCCAGACCGAGCCCTACCAATTGATTGCCGACTCGAATCAGAAACAGCCTGAAGGGAATCTTCTCCCACACCAATTCGCCGGCCTCAAGCGGCACGACGAATCCGATCCAGGCGAGCACTCCCACAAGCAGCCCTCCAAGCACATCGGTGGCGTTGGCGAGAATGACGATCATCGCCAGCACCAATGCCATGAAAAGGTGACCTAGCATGACCGCCGGTATCCATCGCGAGGCCGGTTTCATTTCCTTCCCGGTGAGTTCCACCCAGGCGGTGCCAAAGAACCGCGGCAGGAACCAGATGAGGCCAAGCACCATGTGAACAACAGCGGCTACCAGGACTGCCAGCAGGTTGAGGTGCAGAAAGCTCGAAGCAAGCGTCATGCGTCATCTCCCAATTGCATCGTTTCTCAAGGTTATGCAGCGCAGAATCTCCCTTCAGGTCTGTGCGGGCGCACGGACTATGCGGGAGCAAACTCCCTTCCCAACTGACGGGCTCGCTGAAGATAACCCCGCAGGGTGGCCTCGTCCCCTACGGCCACTTGGTAGAAATACACGTGCTCGACCTTCTTGATGCCGGGATACCGCAGACCCCAATCGTCGATGATGCGCGTCATGGGCGCTTCCCACGCGCTCTTGTAATCTTTCTCCGAGAAGAGCGTGGTGCTGATCACCAGGGCCTTCTCATGCTTCAGCAGCGGGATGCGGCCGCTGGCAAAGCCCTTCCAGCCCTCGGGAGTCAGGGCATAGGCATCGCCGTAGGAGAATACCCGTTCGAACCAGCCCTTCAGGATGGCGGGAAAGTGCAGCCAGTATACGGGTGAGATAAACGCCAGCCCCTCAGCCCTCTTCACCTTCTCCCATTGGGCGATCACATCCTTGGGCCGCTGGGAGTGGATGAACCTTGCGATCTCCACGGGCACCTTGTTCCGCAGCCAAAGCGAGGCCATGAAGCGCATGATCGGCCCTCCTGCTGAGTCAAGCACATGCTTTTTCAGGTTCATCGACTCCAGGATTTCCGGGGGCATGCTTTCATGTACATAGCTGGCAAAATCCGCCGTGCGGAATACCGGATCAAAGTGGATGGCATATAGATCGACGACTTCGTTGGTGTGCCCCGCCTCCTTCAGTCCGGCGCTGAATTGCTCAAGCACTGCGCCGCAGAAGGATTTGGGCTGCGGGTGCGCGAACACGGTCAAGACTCTCATTACAGGCCTCCTCTAGGGACTATTCTTGCGCGAGCTAGTAGATTGAAGGGAGAAGCGCTTTGGTCTTCTGCCGATACGCAGAGTACGTGGCCCCGTAGGCTTTCCCGAGCTCGCCTTCCTCAACGGGAATCAGTGCCAGGATCAGCACAAGATAGATGAGGAATACGCACAGGAAGGCCCACGATTGGGTCGCGAGGCCGAGCCCCAGTGCGATGATCAGGGCCGCCGTATACATGGGATGCCGTATAAGCCGGTACGGCCCGTCGGCGATCAAGTCATCTTGGGCCCGCGGCGCCGTCCCTCCAAGCTGGTAGTTGCGCCCAAGCGTGAGCAGGGCCCAAGCCATCAGCAAGAAGCCGGCCACATACAGCAGCAGCCCAACGACCTCCAGGGCAACCAAGAGGCTGGGTGCGCCGATGTTGAAATGCGTCGGATCGAGGCCTTCCAGCGTTCGCAGGATCAGCGCCACCGCCGCCAGCGGATTCACGACCAGCAGGAAGAAAAGGTTGAATATGTTGACAAGCTGGATCAGCAGGTTGCCCCTGGGCTTGTCAAGTATCGAACCCGTGGCCAGCTGCTTGACGGTCACCAGCGACGCCAGTAGCAGCAATATGCCGATTCCGAGAATGCGCGGATCAAATAGATGCATGGATTCCTCCCCAAAACAGATATCCAAGTTCCGGACCAGGCGCCTCACCGCCTGGCCCGCAAGCCTCCGGCCCCAACCGCCCGTTCACAGTGTACAGAAATTGCAACCGGAGTCACGTGCCATTTGTCATGAAAACGGCGCAGGCGCGGCGTGATCCGAGAGTGCCCGGGCGCGGCCGCGAAAGTAACTTGACTTTGAAGGTATGCGATGTTATAATTTTGCACGGAGGAGCGGCATTGTTCCAGGAGAGCCGGATTGGCACGCTCGTGCACACTTGGTGCAGGGCGCCTGGCGCATCAATCGCGAATCCCTCCACTGGCGGCCCTGAATAATGAGGCGCTCGCCCTATTCCAAGAGACCAGAAACTATTCGGCATTCGCAGCCCGCGCAGACAAGTCTGCGTCATGCACCGCACGCATGTACATTTATGTGCTGTGTCTCCCGGGGCGCCTGACGCCATCGCGCCTCGCAGAATAGGCTGCAGAATCCTAGATTTGAGGTGAACTGATCGTATGCACGATCAAAAAGGTCAATGATCCATGTTTGGACCACCAAATGCAGCGCCTTATTGCACAAGGCCGCGTTGATCGCAAGACCCGCCTCGGCGGCCCGCTGCGACCCAGGACTATCCGTAGGAGGACCAATCCATGTTACCCGCTGTGAATAGATATTCCGTGATTTCAATTCTTGCCGCACTGGCATTGGTATTCAGCGTTGCGGCCCTCGCGACGCCATCCGCGCTGCCCATAGCGCACCCGACCGTGACCGACTTCCAGTTCATCTCGGCCGGCACCACACCACCAACGAATGCAGATTGCGAGGCGGTCGGCCGCACCTGCTTCACACCCCAGGCGATCCAGTCCGCCTATAACGTGGGCCCGCTCTACACGGCTGGCCACGACGGCAGTGGCGTCACGATCGCCATCGTGGACTCGTGGGGTAGCGACACCATGGCGCACGACCTGCACGTCTTCAACACCGCGTTTGGGCTTCCGTCCATGTGCGGCGAGGAAGGCGTGACCTGCACCTCCGGCATGCCGACCTTCACGGTCTGGCATCCAAACGGCTCTCCAGCGACGAAGTCCTCGCCCGGCAAGGATCCAGATTTGAACAACAAGGCACTCTGGGCGCTCGAGGTCGCACTGGACGTGGAGACCGCGCACGCCATCGCCCCGGGGGCGAACATCCTGCTCGTGGCCGTGACCGGTTCCGAGACACTCGGGGTGCAGGGCTTCCCGAACATGATGAAGGCCGAGAAGTACGTCGTCGACAATCACATGGCGCAGGTGATCTCTCAGAGCTTCGCCTCGGCTGAGGACGCCTTTGGAAGCGCCCAGTCGTTGGAGAACCTGCGCGACGCGTTCAAGGCCGCTGCGGCCCAAGGCGTGACAGTGTTCGGTGCCTCCGGCGACGGCGGAACGGCCAACGGGATGAAGCAGCCGGTTGGCAAGGGCGGCGCCCTGATTCCCTATCCAACCGTAGAGTGGCCGGCCTCCGACCCGCTAGTTACGGGTGTGGGTGGGACATATCTCTGCACCAACCCGCTCGCTGGCACGAATGACCCGCGGACTCCCTACTTCGTCCTGGGAGTCGGTGCAAAGTGTGGTAGCAACACATTCAACCCGGGACACAATCTGGATGAGGTGGCCTGGACATTCTCCGGCGGCGGCTTCAGCCACGTCTTCTCGAAACCGTCTTACCAGAACACGCTGCCAGCGGGCTCGACCGCCATCGCCACGATGCGCGGCGTGCCCGACATCGCCTTCCAGGCGAGCTCCGCAACAGGCGCCCTCGTGTACCTCAGTTTGCCACCCGACGGCGACGGCTCGAACGTTGGTGTCTTTTCGGGCTGGTATGACATTGGCGGCACGTCTCTGAGCACTCCGCAGTGGGCCGGTCTTGCGGCCATCGGAGCTCAAATGAAGGGCCACGGGCTTGGGCTGATCAACCCGGCGCTCTACCAGCTCGCCAGCAACCCGGCCACCTACGCGAATGACTTCTTTGACGTGGCGACCGGAAACACCAATCAGGGTGACCCGTCGATTCCAGGCTACCCGGCAACGACCGGCTGGGATGCGGTGACCGGTCTGGGCACACCCAACGCGGCGAATCTCCTGCCAGACTTGATCGCGCTGGTTCCGTAGCAGCAGGTAAGGTCGAACGAGTCGCTGACCCCCGGTGGGGGCAACAGTGATCACTGACAGTAACGCGAAGAGCCCTCCGCATGCGGAGGGCTCTTCATATCTCAGAAACTAGACTTTGTTTCGACGAATCCGCCCGCACACAGAGTGCACCCGTGCTGTGGATTCTTGATCTCGTCCCAGCGTTCGTCAAGGAGCTGCAACCTGAAGAATGGCCCGGTCAGCGCCGTATGCCGGTGAATTTCGGAACTGTGGCATGCATAGTCTTCAATGGTAGCTGACAATTGCACCCACCTTCGGCAGGAAAGGCGACTCTGATCTCTGCTGAAACCACCGCTCAGTTTTGGAAATGGATCAGATCATGAAAGAGAAGTGAGTAGTGCCTGAAGTCAGCCTGGCCGTTTCGCGTCATTCAAGAGATTGCTTTCGAAGCAGTCGTTGCGCCGATCACAAAAACCCCAAGAAGCACTATGCTGATTGAAGAGATTACGAGGTGCACGGCGATTGCAGCGGGCTCCGTATGCAGATAGCCGAGCACGTTTTCAACCACTGCGGCTATGGCGAACACTACGCCGCCAAGCGCGGAAACCAATAACAATCCCAGGGCCACTACATATCCCGAAGTCGCCCGCCTCCATGCCAGGACACCTCCAACAAACAATGCAGGCGTGCCCATAGCCCAATCGGCGACGAAATGCCCGCGAGCAAGCTCAACTCCCGAGTTTGCAAGCGCCTCGATAGCGTTGACTGTCAGCCCTGCGTAAGCCAGTGCAGCGATCACAACGATAGCGATCCCCATGTTGCGTACAGGCACCGCCTCAAGGCGTTGCCGGACCTCTTCGCCGTCAACGCTCGCCAACAATCCAATCAAAGTAGATCCGCTTACCGTGACGAGCACGACATACAGGAAAACGAGGGCGGTGAATGGCGCGCCAACCAGGTACGGTGTGTATGCATATAGGCAGTAGAACAGCGCGCCGGGCCAGAGAAGCAGGCCAATAAGAGATCCACGCTTGGCAATCCATAAAGAGTAGAGCAGGGTAGGTAATACGAGAATGAGGTTAGCAGCGTCACCTCCTGGCGAAACCAGGACGGACATCGACGTACTGTACAGACCCCTGCGGCCCAGCACGAAGCCCGCGACAGAGGCAAGAGCAATAGTAATGCAGATGACTATGGACGAAATGTACGCGAGATCAATCTCGCGTTTGAGGGGCAGTCTCGGGTTCAAGGGCGTCATCTCCTTGTAGCTGACTCCTTTTGCAACGGCGTTTGTCCAAAGCTGCCGGTTGAGCGTTTTACGCCCCCTACAGTTCACGTCGCGGATTCTATGACACCACCTTATCTCTCGTAAATCCTTCGGCCGGGGCGGCTTCGAGCCGCCATCGCCCGCCTCCGCGCCCACGAGGGCGCGGAGGCGGGCGGGAACGCTTGCCAGACTCCTTGCTCGTCGAGCCCACACGGCATAAGCCCCTGCGTTT
>JBGPAT010000194.1:0-5558 GCA_041480885.1 Anaerolineae bacterium | reverse complement strand
GTCCGTACATGCTATGCGAGAGTTTCTCGAATCGACGGTTGTTGCAAGAAGAAAACAGGCTAGAAGATAGAGTCGGCTTTGCCGTTTCGCCTGCGGCATTGCGCGTGCAATCGCAACGGCGAAACTTATGCTTGCATTTGTCGCTGGCCCGCTACACCATGCAAATTGAGCCCGTGAGGCGCCGGGCAGCGCCTCATGTCTTTGTGCGGTGCAGGTAGGCCTGGATGTTGATCATCGATAGACGCTCGCGCTCGGCCACCTCCTCGACATCCAGGAAGTAGCCGCCGTTGGCATAGCGGATCAATTTCATGGTCTTGTTGACGTCCTCGACCATGGCCCGCTCGTACCGGCTTTCGAGCTTGCGCAACACCACCTGAATGATCGCAAACGACATCTTGCTCAATGCCTCCAGCCCCTGGTTGCGGTGGATGCGTTCCAGCAGGTCCACTTGAGCGATGGCGCGCAGTCCAAACTGCTCGAAGACGTCAATCAGCAACCCGATCTCCACCCCATAACCGGAGAAGAATACAGCCTTCTCAAGAGATTCGCGGCGGCCGGCGTATTCTCCCGAAAGCGGTTGGACGACGCCCGAAAGCTCGGGGTAGAAGAGATTCAGCAGAGGGCGCGCCGCCAGTTCCGTCACGCGTCCGCCCCCGCCGGCCTGCGTCTTGTCACCCACACGCAGCGGACGCCGGTAGAAGCCCTTGACGAGCTGAAGGTTTCGGTTGAGCAGAAGCGGCCCAATCACGCCGTAGACGAAGCGGGGGTGAATATTCAAAATGTCCGTGTCGATCCAGGCAATGATGTCACCTTTCGTGACCAGCAGGCTTTTCCACAGCGCTTCGCCCTTGCCGTGCCGCGCACCCAGGTCCGGCAGCAGCTGCTGGTGGATGTAGACCGGGATACCCAGGTGCTCTGCAATCTCCCGTGTGCGGTCGCTCGAGTCCGAGTCGATTAGCACGATCTCATCCAGCAGCGGCACTTCATCCATCAGCGCTTTCTTGATGGTTGCAATGACTTTGCCGACCGTCTTCTCCTCATTCAGCGCCGGCAGTGCCAGACTGATCACGGTGCCCTGCTTCTCCTTGAGCTCCAGCAGCTGCTTCAGATTCGAGAATTCATCGGCATCGAATGTGTTCTCGGCGAACCATTTGTCGGCCAGGATCGAAATAGCCTTCGCCCCTGAGAATTCGTCAAACATGGATTCGGCCATGAGCTGGCGCGTCTTCACCACCATGACCGCGGAGGCTGATTCGCGCAGCAGTTGCTCTGCTACCGGACCCACACTGGATCGTCCCGCAACTTTGCCGGCGGTCGCGCCGAGAACCAGCAGGTCGTATTGGCGTGATTCTTCAACCAGGGTGCGGGCGGAGTCCTCGGTGGTAATTGCACGCAGGTTGACCTCAGGCATGTGGCGCAGGACGCGATTCAATCCTTTGAAGGGTGCGTCGCTCGCAGTGCCTTTCAAAGCGAGATGCAACACGTCCAGCTGCGCGGGGTGCAATCCCATGCCCACGCGCAGCGCCAGCTCGCTGTAGGGCCCGCCGCGCACTGCGATCAAAATGCGGTCCAGCTTCCGGGGTGGTTGGCCTCCCACCAATGCAACGCTGCAGAGCGTGTTGGCGAGCCAGTCCGATACGGAGATCCCGTAGCAACCTGGCTGGTCCCCGCACTCGACAATCAGGAGGTCAGGTTGTTCTTCGGTGATGACTCTTTGCAGGTCTGGCCACGGAGCTCCGGAAACGATCACAGTGGACTTGGAACGGACGGAAGGAGCGCTGAGGCCAAGCAGCCGCTTCCGAACCTGTCTCGCCGCTTGGGCGCCGGCGCTGAGGGATTCTCCCTCGGCAATTGGCGCAATACCCACCAGCACGATTTCCTCCGCGATGGCTTTTGCCAGCGCGAGGGCGATCTCGCCCTCGGATCCGGCACCCATCGGTACCATGACCTTCTTGAAGTTGCGCGGCCTTGCGCTCACAGGACGACCTCGCGTATGAGCGGGCCAATATGGCGCTCATAGATTGAATCCCACGTGTACGATTGCTTGGCGCGACGTGCCAGGCGGGAAGTCGCTTCGCTTCCGAGCCGGTCCGCGATCTGGTGCGCAATCGCCCGCGGCTCTGCATCCAGGTGGAAGTAGCTCACCTCGTCGCCGCCCAGTTCCCGCAGAACGGGAATGTCGGCGCAGAATACAGGCTTACAACTGATGGCAGCTTCAATAATCGGGATCCCGAATCCCTCTTCACGGCTGGGGAACAACAGCGCATCAGCCAACTGGTAGAAATCCGCGATCAATGCATCGGGTATCGACTCGGCCGTCGCCTCGGCCAGGAAGTGAGCTGCACCCCGCAGATTGAGTTGGTCGCGGAGATCCAGCAGTTTGCGCATGTACGCGGCGTTGGCGGGGTTGTGCGGTCCCTCCGGTCCTGTGATTAGAAGCGCGGCACGCGGAAATTCGTGGCGCAGTTCGACCAAGATCTGCAACGCCAGTTCAATGTTCTTGCGTGGCGTCAGCCGCGCCGGCAGCAGAAACAACGGATCTGCGTTTGCCAGCTTCAGGTCGTTCACCAGGCGGGTTGTCTGCGGCTCAAGCTTGAAGAAGGCTCCAAGGTCCACACCGTTGGGGACGACCCGAATGGACGCCTCGGAATCACCGTGCAGTGCGCTGAGTTGGCTTCGACGCTGTTCTGATACGACCACATGCACGGCGCACGGCCAAGCCGAGCGAAGCAAGTCCCACGGATGCCCGTCGTGCAATTCGTGACGATAGCGCGGGGTACTCCACGCCAGGTCGTGGTGCCAGAGGATCAGCGGTGGCAGGCTACCAGCCTTGCAAGCTTCGAACAGCATCGCGGCCAGAGGCAGGTTCTTGTGCAAAGAGGCGATGTTATGAGCGATCACGAGGTCGAAGCGCCTCAGTTCACCCGCCAGCTCGTTCTGGATCCGCTCGCGCAGAGCGTCGAAGGCGGGCGTGTATTGCCCGTCATCCAGCTCTTGCTTGACCTGCAGCACCTCTGCATTGCGTGAATCGAGGCGTGGCAAGACATGTACGGGGATCCGCGTGTCAAAGGTGCGGCCGCGCCCGGCGAAAATCTCGACTGCATGGCCGTCCTGCGTCATCAGGCGGGCGTGATGTGCCAGCACGCTCTCCACGCCGCCCACCACAGGCGGCGCCGAGTAGTGCAGCAGCGCGATCTTCATACCGCTTCCCCGAAGCAGTCGGCCAGGAGCAGCCCCAGACGGCGCTCAAGCATCGCATAGGAGTAATACCGGCGCGCCAGCTTGTAGTTCTCCTCAGCAACCTGCACGGCTTCCTGCGGATGTGCGAGCAGATGGCGAGCGTGTTCAATGGTCTGGTCGTTGATGTAGCCGTCGAACTCGACCACCTTGAAACCCTTGGGCTTGATATCCGTCTCATAGATTGAGTAATTGTTGACGACCAGTGGACGTTTATAGTAGATGGCTTCGAGAAAGGCGTTGCCGAAACCCTCCAGGGAAGAAGGGTACGTGACCAGGTCTGCCTGGGGGTAGATATCTCCAAGCGCATAGATCTTCCTGCCATCCGGCGTCAGTCCTCGGGACGGGCCGATAATCTCTGACTCGAAATTGATGGCGACCCCCAACAGGGCGGCGAACTCGCGCAGGCTCTTTTCGTAGTCTGTGCCTTCGTCGCCCGCTGCGTGAGAAATGACCAATTTGGCAGGCAGGCCCAGGCGACGGGTCAACTCGATGGCGTGCTCGATCCCTTTGCGCTGGATGATGCGCGTCGGCTGCAGGATAAAGTACTGATCAGGAGCCACGCCGAGGTCCGCCCGGGCCGAGCGAGCGTAGTCGCCCGCGGGTTCCGGCGCGGTGTCAAAGTCCATGACGTTGGGAATGACCATGGCCGCCGCGCCAATCTTGAACGCGAGCTGCTTCGCCTGGACCGAGTTGATGACCACGTGCCGCACAGAGGGCAAATCGGGCGGGAAGGCGGCCGCCAGGTAATCCTGAACAGAATTGTTGATGAAGCGCTGGCGCTCCCAGGAGAAGTCGTGGTGATGGGCGATCACGGGATAGCCTGTCTCGGCAATGAACTCCGTCAGCGCCAGGCCCAGCGGAAGGTTGATTGGAATGGCAAGGGCGTTCTCGACGATCAGCGCCTCGATCCGGAACCTGGTGGCGAACTTGTAGAGATGCTCCTTGAAGTAGTCCTTTAGTTCCTCAACCTGTTTCGTGATGCGAGCCGGGCGGATGTAGACCGAGAAAAAATCCTGATGCAGATTCTCCAGCTCCGGATGTGAATGACGTCCCTTGTGCAGCTCTCCCCAGCTGCCGGTGTACACCATCTGGTTGATGGCGTCGATCGTCGGATGGCGGTAGAAGGCCTCCGGAACCAGGTAGCACCTGTCGCTCGGCCGGTCACACTGGCCGCTGAAGTAGTAACTTTCGTGTCCCATCCGGGCCAGGACAGCAGCCCACTTGGCGGTCTCCAGGGAGACGCCGTCGGTGCCCGCGAAACGCGTCGAGACAAAACCGATTCGTCTGGATGGCGTCACTTCATGCCTCCCGGGCAGGAACCGATCGCGGTGTCGCGTACGCTGCCATCGTCCTCGAACGTGCTGCGGTAGAATGCAAAAGGCAATGCAATCATCTTATACCACACTACTTCAGCGCATCTACGAGGCCGCGCTCGCGAGCCGGACGGAATCCCGCCTGGGGAAGCTGCTTGAAACCTATCGCGGGCGCATGCCTGTGCCGGCGGTCACCGCGCTATCGGAGCGCGACTCGATCCTGATCACTTATGCCGATCAGGTACGCGAGCCGGGCCGGCCGACTTTGAGAAGCCTGGCGGATTTCTGCGAGGCTCACCTGCGCGACGTGGTGAGCAGCATTCATGTTCTACCTTTTTTCCCGTCGTCCTCCGATGATGGATTCTCGGTCATGGATCATCGTGAAGTGGATCCCGCCCTTGGCGATTGGGGCGACGTAGAACGCCTGGGCCATTCCTTCCGTCTGATGATCGACGGCGTCATCAATCATGCGTCGGCGCAGGGGGAGTGGTTTCGGGCCTTTCTAAGAAATGAGAGTCCGTTTCGCGACTACTTCATTACCGTAGATGGCAACCCCGATCTGTCCATAGTCACAAGACCTCGCACCCTGCCATTGATCACGAAGGTGCAAACGGCCGCCGGCCCGCGTCGCGTTTGGACCACGTTCAGCGCCGATCAGGTCGATCTGGAGTTCCACAATCCGGATGTGCTGCTGGAAATCCTCGATATCCTGCTGATGTACGCGCAACGCGGTGCGCAGTTTCTCCGGCTGGATGCGGTGGCTTACCTGTGGAAAGAGATTGGCACGCCCTGCTTCAGCCTGCCCCGGACGCACTTCATCGTCCAGCTCCTGCGGGCAGTCCTCGATGAGGTGGCTCCCCACGTGCGCCTGGTCACTGAGACCAATGTTCCCCATGCAGAAAACATGGCCTACTTCGGCGACGGCGCGAATGAAGCCCAGCTCGTCTACAATTTTGCTCTCCCGCCGCTCGTGATGCATACGTTTCGAACCGGCGACGCCTCAGT
>JBGPAT010000193.1:0-5590 GCA_041480885.1 Anaerolineae bacterium | reverse complement strand
CGTCAGCGCCGCAAAGATCAGCGCAAACAAACCGGCCACGAAAACGCCGGTCCATTTGGCAGCACGACGACGCTCCCTCGTGGCTCTGAACGCGAGCCAACCGCAAAGCACGGCCAGAGCCGCCAGAACAAAGATACTCACGATCACACCGGTCATATCATCTCTCCTTCCTTCACGATGCCGCGCACTGCCCGCATCAATTCAGGCCGGTCTGCAGGCCGTTGATCGAGTGCGCGGCGCGTCTATAGCATTCTCTGCCGCTGAAGCAGAAGACCGATTCACATGGGGGAAGTAGTGCCTCGTCCATGACTTGATCGGAGCCAAGCCTGGTGAACCGGACGAAGTACCGATAAGACGTCGAATGCCACCCTAACAGTAATTGCAATCAGTATACGGATATTCAGGGTCGAATGCAATTTTGGGAACTATTTCACAAGCGGGCGCGCGCAGAGAACGCCACGGCAGATCCCCTGCTGGCTGGGGTGATCCTCGTGTTTCAAAAGGCGGGATATCTAAGTTTCGCGGCGATCGCGTGCAGAGCGGTTAAGAAGCGGCGCCTTGGAGAGACGGCATTACGGGTTATAGGGGCGCTGAATGGACGAGACCGCTTTGATTCTCGATACCGCAATCGCGTCCGTGTCCGCTGGGCTGACCAGGGGGACGATGCAGTTCTCGAACTGCGGAAAACCGTACACCGCATAGCTGTCGTCCGGCAGTCGGACACTGCTTCCGGTTGTGGCAAAGAAGTGCCGGGTCAAGTCGATGTCTACAGCCCGCCTCGGGATGGATGGGGGATTCTTGTGGATGTTCAGCGTATAGATCCGCATGTACCGCCCCTCGGGGACGCCGGTGACCATCTCGTGCGTGGCGCCTCCGCAGGTAATGCTGTGCAAGGCGAAGTCTCCAGATTCGGGACCGCTGCCATTGGTGAATGCACGGTTTGAGGCTACCAGACTACTCCAGGCGGGTTCGAAATCATCATCGCTCATCGTTGGGTTGCAGAGTTGAAGGATGCCTCTCCAGTACGCTTCCCACTCTGGCCTAAGCCGATTTTTGGCGCCTGAACGAAGCGGGCAGGTCTCTGGAAGAGGCAGCTTGAGGTTGCGGGGCTTATAGTTGTATTGTGCCAATTGGTGATCCCACAAGACAAAGCACAGCTTCCCCGACGTTGTTGAGGCAGTGTATGTTGCCGTCGGCAGGCCTGTTGCTTTTGGAGCTTGCGTCGGTACGGCGAAGTTCGGGGCGCACGCGGTGACAAGCATCGCGCCAGCGCCTGCGCCTGCCATCTTTAGAAAGTCTCTTCGCGACAACATTGAGCTGCTTCTATCTCGCTTCACGCTGCCATCCGGGCCGGAACAGGGCATTCCAACTCAAATTGACTTTAGATCATAACCGATTGAACGGAAAGCAGCACCTTGCGTGGCAGGGCGGCGCAAGCCCCATGCTACTCTGCGGCAGGCATCGCAGCGGGCTTCGTACTGGGATATCCGCGGATTCAACACAAGATCCCCGCCTTTTCACACCTTACAATCCGGCTACACTTCGGGGCATAGCTAGTCTCACCCCCCCAATTGAATTCTGAGAAAACCTATACGAAGCCCACTCGCGCGGCCGGCTTACGTGACAAATAGCACCTGACGCGGGGCAGGGAAACCAGTATGCTATTAGGGCAGGAGGATTCGGGATGTCAAAGCACGCGCTTCGCCAAGTCACAACGCTTGTGATAATCACCCTGCTCTTCGTGTCTCTCACGGGGAGCCCCGCCTTCGCGTCGCGCGGCCCCACGCCGCCTCCGCCTCCACCCGGCGTGACTGTTTCCGGGAACTTCTCGGCGGCGGAAGCCGTCTCTATGTCACCCGTCCCACTGGACAATGCAGCTTCGGAGAGCCTTTTGGCGCAAGTTGCTGACCACACCCCATGATCGAGGGACACCACCCCCGCGTGAGTTCTCCCTCACACGCCTTAAAAGGAGGATTGACAATGCCAAAGCGCATCCTTCGCAGCGTCACAACGATTGTGATGCTCACGTTGCTCTTCACTTCTCTTGGTGTGAGCCCGACCTTCGCAGCCGGAAGCCCTCCACCTCCTCCACCTCCGCCCGGCGTAGCCGTTGACCGGCAGTCGGCTACGGCGCAGAAAAGCTCCGGGTCACCGATCCGCGTGGGCGCGCAAGCCTCGTTGAAGGCAGGGAAGTTCAATGCGGATGTCAACGCGTTGGCCGGGACGGTCAGCACCTATCGGGCGTTGACGTCTGACAGCTATTGGAACTACAAAACCAGCTTTGCAGCCGGAGAGACAATCCGATATGTCGGATGGGTCTACAACGGCACGGGCTATGGCCAGAACATTTACGCATGGTGGCAGCTCAGCACGCCATGCTGGTCCGGCTTCTTGCAGGAAGGCTGGCTGTATGCTCCTGTGGGTTACCCGGGCTGGTATCTGCAATCCGCAGCCGCATGTCCGGGAGCCCAGAGTTTCACCTTCTGGACCTGGTACAACGGCGTGTATACATCAAGCACTGCATCATTCACAGTGAGGAGCACCACGCCCGTCACCTATACAATCTGCAGCAATCTCAAGAACCGCGCTTACGTCGGGGGTCTTACTGGCCCCCAGGTTGACTCGGCGATGCACCTCATACGCCCCACAAACAATGGCCTCTATGGTTATGGCCAGGTATTCGTGGATACAGCACGCCAGCTGGGACTCAACCCGCTCTATATTGCGGCGCACGCCGCGTGGCAGAGCGGCTGGGGCACGAGCGCGGTCTGGCTGTATAAGAACAACCCGTTCAGTTACGGCCCGTCAGGGGGCTGCCCATATTCCTGCGCCGTGACGTATCCATCAAAAACCCAGGGCATCCTTTCGGGCATGGCCTACATCAAGCGCGACTATCTGGTTTCCGCCGGTCCTTATTACACTCAATACGGCCCAACCTTGCGTGGGATGAACGTTCATTTCGCAACCGACTCAAACTGGAAATACGGCATCGCCAACCTGATGACTTCCTTGGCCGCGAAACTCAATCTCACCAAATAGACATGCATGCCGGGGGCCCGTTTACTGCTGACTGAGTAACGGGCTCCCCACCTATATACCCTGCCGCGACTGACTTCGGGCCCATCGGCGCATTCCCAGTGGCACCAGTTCGGGATAGCCTCGGGTTGGAGTGCGGCGCGGCGCGATTCTTACGCGCGATGGATTTCCATCTCCCTTGAAGCAGTATGCTGTTATGCTAGGAAGTCCGACTCCTGCCGGACGCGGCTACAGCCCGAGGGGCAGCCAGGCCGCATGAGGTCTATTTGAATCTGAATATTCTGGAAATCCACGCTCTCGGCCTGAATTCTACAAGATACAGAGCGATAAGAAGGCCCACGATGAGATATAGGAAATCAAGGAAATTCGGATGACGCGCCAGATTGATGATCTGAAAGGGGGCCATGATCATGGTTAATGCCACCAGTAAATCAACACCCCAGTTTTGCTTGTAGACCAAGCCCATTGCACCCACCACTTTCGCCAAACCAAGGACGATCAAAGAGACTACCAGATACGTATGGTGAGCAAAAACGCCGGGAATGACGTTTTCGCTGATGCGTGCAAGTAGATCATGCGGGTCCTCGGCCAATTCCTTGATGACGCTTGTCTGGAATAGCTGGTACATCTTGGAACCAAACAACGCAATTGCGATGCCGGCCGCCAGCTCGAAGATCCCCAGTATGAACTTATAGACAATAATATAAGTCGATACGTGGAACTCTTCGTCGATCTCTTCTTCGTGGTGAAAGATGTTCATTCCGCCAGCAATTCCTAAAGTATGCCTACGCCAGGCAGATGAGTCGACCGTGCACGGCTCCCCCGGGCATGCTATCTCATGCCCGGCGTCAATATCGCTGGATCCCTTCCGTGCTTTGATGCTGACGCGAGATTATAACAAAAGCCGAATTCGCGTATCGCAGGACAAGGCTGGAGCCTCGAAATCAGCCTCCAGGCGCAGGGGTTGCGCCTGGTAGACATTGCCCCGATTCTATTTGAAGTCCAATGCTCACGAACAGCCCGCTGCGCCCATAATCATACGAAACACAGCTTGCCCACGGCTTTGTGGACATCGTGACGGCTTCCAGTTCTCCGCAGTCAGAACCCAACCGGTGGCCCGTGCAGATAACAATTAGAACGCGCTGGAGATTAGGAAGAGATGGATGCCCCCTGATTTGGTACGCACCACTGGGCACTGGCGGAGCTCGCACAGAACGACCTGTCGGCGCGGAGTATCACAGGGACCTGAAGCTGGCGCGGACGAGCGCCGACGGGGTCGGGCGCGAGCAAATCGAGGCGGTACACCTGGCGCAAGCCCTGCAGTACACGCCGAAGGCGCCTCAGAACTATCGGCTTTCGGATATCGGCGATCAGCCAGAAATGGGAACTGAGGAGACCCAACGGTTAGCATCTGGGCGGGATCAGGGCCTTCGCGAGCAGGGGGTGTTAGAATCAACCAATCATTACTGTGTTTATGTTTGCTACCTATCCCTCGCCAATCTATGCCATTGCGTTTAGTATCAGCTTCGGGTGTTGGCTCATTTTTGAGATTTGGGTGTTTTCCCGTGACCGTGGAAAGGAAAAGAGGGAATCTCGCGGCACTGGGCTGTGGGTCATTATTGCTCTCGCAATAGGAATTACATTTGGACTGAACATGCCCGGAATCGCGCCTATGTTCAATTTCCAGGGTCATTTTGCAGTTTACTTTGCTTTCGGGATTGTGCTCATCTGGGCCGGAATTCTTTTCCGTTTTTGGTGTATCCAAACACTCGGCAGTCTCTTTAGCACGAGGTTGATTATCCAAGAACGCCACGAATTGATTACGAAGGGTCCCTATAAATACCTTCGCAATCCTTCGTACACCGGTGCACTGATAACGCTCATCGGATTTGGATTTGGTGTTGGCAGCTGGCTGAGCACGGCCGTGCTGCTACTCACCGCGCTGATTACTTATGCGTGGCGTATTAGAGATGAAGAAACAATGCTTTTAGAGCAATTTGGCCGAACATACGAGGATTATAAAAAGAGAACGTGGGCGCTAATTCCGTTCGTTTGGTGACAAACGGGCGTAAATCCAATGCTCTCTCGTTGTTCGTCGAACAGGTAGTTGGGCTTGACCCGCAATACAGTAAAACTGGAGCAGGTGTACCTTGAGACTGTATAGCAAGGCTAGGGGCGGATCACTTCGGTTTGCAGGAAGAAGTAGAACAGGTAACTTACGAGCCAGGCGGTGATCATTGCCAGGCAGGCGGATTGAAAGATCTTCGTCCTGAACAGCATGAATACGACGAGCGTGAAGTAAACCAGCGGCAGCCAGAGCAGGGCGTGAAACGCGCGCAGCGCGCCGGGTGCCCGGCCGTTTCCATGGGCGGGGGAACGAATCTGACGCGCGAGCGACCGGATCAGCCCCGCGGCCGCACCGACGAGGGTCAACGCGGTGAACCCGGCCCCCGCGTACGCCGCCAGTCCGCTGCGGTACTCGGCGACGTTCGGCGTGAGGCTCCACATTCGCAGGAACTTGACGCCGGCCAGGCGGAGGACGCGCCATGGATCG
>JBGPAT010000192.1:0-5606 GCA_041480885.1 Anaerolineae bacterium | reverse complement strand
CGGGCAACTCATGGTCGTGGCCGGTGTGGATATCAGCACGTGGCTACCTGATCACCGGCCCAATACGCGCTCTCTCGAACAACCAGCCAGCTTCCGCTGCTTTACCTAATCTCGCACCTCTGATCCATCTGTCGGTTTGTCGACCGCGTTGGCTTCGGCGTCTGCGCCTGCCCGCTTCAGATCCTCCGCGGCGATCCGCGCCACCGACGCCACATAGTCGCCGGATTGCGGCTTTATGAGGTGGACACCGCGGGTGGCACGGCCTGCCAGTTTCACGTCCTTCACTTTCAGGCGCAAGGCTATGCCGTTGGCGGTAATAATCGTCAGGTCGTCATCCATGCGTACGACGCGCGCCGCTGCGATTTTTCCGATTTCCTTCAAGGCCTTCTTGTCAATTGAGGCAACGCCGCCCGTGGCGCGCCCCTTTGGCGCGTATTCCTTCAGGGGTGTCTGCTTTCCATACCCGCCGGTCGTCACGATCAGGAGAGAGGCCCCTTTCTCCACGACGTCCATGCTGGTCACCGCATCCCCTTTCGCAAGCCGGATGCCGCGGACTCCGGCCGCCTGCCTCCCCATGGCTCGCACCTTGGTCTCGCTGAAACGCAAAGCCTGGCCCTTCTCCGTGACGAAGATCACCTCGTCCTTGCCGGACGTGGGCCGGGCCCAGCCCAGCAGGTCTCGCTCGTCCAATGACATTGCAATCAGGCCGGATGGCCTGACCGCGGCGAACTCCTGCATGTTCACACGCTTTGCCCTGCCGCGCGCGGTAGCGAGCATGCAGAACCCGTGAGCTGAGAAATCGGAGACCGCAATTGCGGCCGTGACGCGTTCTTCAGCGCCCATTGCCAGCACGTTGACGAGCGGGATGCCTTTGGCCGCCCGATCGGCGTCCGGGATCTGGTAGACCTTCTCAGAGTAGACCTTGCCGCGGTCAGAGAAGAACAGCATCGAATCCAGGCTGCGCGCCGGGATCAACATCACTACTTCGTCCTCCTCCTTTGTAGTGTGTCCCATCACGCCGCGCCCTCCCCGGCTCTGGGACCGGAAAACCGACGCAGCCACGCGTTTCACGTAGCCGCGCTCCGTAAGGCTGATCAGGACAGCCTCGTCCTGCACGAGATCGGCTTCGCTCAGCTCGCCATTGGCGTCAGCCGCGATTCGCGTGCGGCGGTCGTCACCGTATTTCTCTGCAAGTTCTTTCAGGTCGGTCTGTATCAGGGCGAGGATCTTCTTTGGATGCGCAAGCAGGTCCTCCAAATAAGCAATCTGTTCTCGAAGCTCCTTGTGTTCGTCCTCGATCTTCTTGCGTTCAAGAGCGGCCAGACGTCGCAATTGCAGGTCCAGGATGGCTTGCGCCTGCTGCTCGCTGAAGGTGAAACGTTGCATGAGGTTGGTTTTTGCATCGTCCGCGTCTTGCGACTCGCGGATGGTCTTGATGACAGCATCCAGCTTCGAAAGCGCGATCAGGTAGCCATCGAGAATATGGAGCCGGGCGCGCGCCTTGGCAAGTTCAAAATTCGAGCGCCGCACCACCACCGTCTGGCGATGCTCGACGAAAATCTGAAGGAGCTTCTTGAGGGGGAGAGTCCGGGGCTCACCATCAACAAGCGCCAGCATCTGCACACTGAAAGTCGATTGCAGGGCGGTGTACTTATAGAGCTGATTCAGGACTTTTCGGGGCTGGGCGCCACGCTTCAGCTCGATCACGATGCTCATGCCGCGTTGATCGGACTCATCTCGCAGATCCGCGATCTGGTCGATCTTGTCTTGACGAACCAACTCCGCGATGCGCTCGATGAGTGAGGTCTTGTTAACCTGAAACGGGATCTCCGTGATGTTGATCTCGTGTTTGCCGCTCTTGCCCTCTTCGATGTGTGCCATGCCGCGCACGACCAGGTGTCCTCGGCCAGTGGCAAAAGCAGATTCGATGCCATCGCGTCCGATAATGATGCCCCCGGTCGGAAAGTCCGGCCCCGGAATACGCTCCATCAACTGATCGACGGTAATCTCGTCGATCCGGTCGAAGTTGTCGATCAAGAAGTTCAGGGCGGCAGCGAGCTCGCGAAGGTTGTGCGGGGGAATGTTGGTGGCCATTCCCACTGCAATCCCGGCGGAGCCGTTCATCAGCAGGTTCGGGATGCGCGAAGGGAGAACGAGGGGCTCTTCAAGCGAGTCGTCGAAATTCGGCCCAAAGTCGACCGTTGCCTTGTCGATGTCGGCAAGCATTTCCTCGGCGAGTCGATGTAACCGGGCTTCCGTGTAACGCATAGCCGCCGGCGCATCTCCATCGATCGAACCGAAGTTGCCCTGGCCGTCAACGAGGAGGTAGCGCATGGAGAAGTCCTGCGCCATGCGGGCCATGGTTTCGTAGACGGCGGCATCACCGTGAGGATGGTATTTGCCGAGAACCTCACCCACGATGCGGGCCGATTTTTTGTAAGACGAATTGGCGCGGATGCCCATGTCGTGCATTGCGAACAGAATGCGGCGGTGCACGGGTTTGAGACCATCGCGGGCGTCCGGAAGAGCGCGTGCGACGATGACGCTCATTGCGTAGTCAAGGTACGCAGTCCGCATCTGAGCGTCTATGTCTACTTGCTGAATGCTACCGATGTCCATGGGATTTCCTGTTATCAGGCATAAAAAGACACGAAGGCTACTCGCATTCGACTTCGTGTCGCGTTAAATGAAGTGCAGGCCGAGAACAAGCTGATTATACCACCCACCCGCTTGCGCGTCGTTTTTGCTGGTCCTGCTAGCCGCCGCCCATGGCCCTCGAAGAGGAGACAAACGGGATCGGCCGTACCGGCCGCCAGGTCCCCCCTTCGAAACCGGCAGGGTGGCTGACCCTCTATCTGCCAAGTCGAAAAGGAGTGCGGGCGGCGCTCCCGCGCCCCACACACTCCTTGGTCTCCCGCAACCCGACCCGCGGGCTCGAAGAACAGCCCCGTGTGCCGAAGGTGGGACTTGAACCCACATGAGGGAAACCTCACTACGCCCTGAACGTAGCGCGTCTGCCAATTCCGCCACTTCGGCAAGCGGAACGTATTTTATCGCAAACAACCTCCCTGTCAACCTCAAGGGACGCTGGCGACCGACCCGGCGGGCGGGCTTCCCGAGCGCCAGCACGGCAGGCGGCGCAACTTTTCGGGCCGGAAAACGTTCTATTAAATGGCGTAGTCTTCCATGGAAAGGAGTGGCCCATGTTTCTGCTTGCTACCGCCGTCGGCCTGGTCATGCTCGTGGCCTTGGCCAGCACCGACGTACTGATCGCTGATATCGGTTCCGATGAGTTAAACCACATGGGCGTCCAAAGAGAGCCCAAATGAATCTCACCTACGCCACCTAGCCCGGCGCGCGAATGTGCGCCGGGCTTTTTTGTTGCCCGGACTGCTGCCGCGGCGTGCTTAGCTCGCCGGGCGCTTTCCCACTCGGACGCGAATTCTCGCGCGATATAATCAGGCCATGGATTTTGCTTTGTCTGACGAGCACTCGCTTGTTCAAAAGACGGTTCGCGAGTTTGCGCGCAAGGAAGTGGCCCCGATCATCAAGGACTTCGACCGCAAGCAAGAGCCGATACCCTGGGTCTTGCAGCGAATGGGGGAACTCGGCATCCTCGGCCTGCCGTTTCCGGTGCGTCTGGGCGGGCAGGGCATGGACTATGTGAGTCTCGGTCTGGCCTGCGAGGAGCTCGAGGCCGTCGACACGCACCTGCGGGTTGCGATGTCGGTACATACAGGTCTCTGCGCGATGACGCTCTTCCAGTGGGGAAGCGAGGAGCAAAAGCGCAACTTTCTTGTTCCATTGGCCAAGGGTCAGAAAATCGGCTGCGGCGCTTTTACGGAATCAGGTATGGGGTCCGATGTGGCTGCCATGCGGACAACTGCGAGACGCGACGGTGAGCGCTACATCCTGAACGGCGAAAAGATGTGGATCTCGCTTGCATCGAAAGCCGACTATGTGCTTGTGACGGCCAGGACTGACACTAAGGGCACTCGAGCATCAGACGGGCTTTCATCATTCGTGGTCGATCTCACCTCACCCGGGGTCACGCGGGGCGATCTGCATGGGAAACTGGGGGTCCGAGCCGGAAGCACAGGTTGGATCAGCTTTCAGGATGTCAGCGTGCCGGCCGAGAATCGAATCGGGGAAGACGGCGAGGGCTTCAAAATCACCATGTCCGCGTTCGACCATGGCCGCTATACCGTAGCGTCTGGAGCGACGGGGATCATTCGTGCGTGTCTGGAGGCCAGCGTGAACTACGCCAAAGCCCGCCAGACGTTCGGCAGCCCGATTGCCGAGCACCAGCTTATCCAACAGAAAATCGCCAGGATGGCGCAGGACTACGAAATCGCCCGTTTGCTGTACCTGCAATGCGGGTGGATGCAAAACATTGGCAAGCGCAGCACCCTACAGACATCCTACGCCAAGAAACATGCCACCGAAGCATCCTTCAGTGCCGCCAGCGAGGCCATCCAGATCCATGGCGCATATGGCTACAGCGACGAATTCGACGTGGAGCGTTATTTGCGCAATGCGCGGGGTGCTGTGATCTATGAAGGCAGCTCAGAAATCCAAACCTTAATCCAGGCCGGCTACGCGCTCGGCGACCGTATCGACAAACCGCTGCGGCGGGAGCTGCCGGCCTACGACGCCGCCTCCTGGCAATGACGGGTAATTCCACGTTTGCGGGCCCGCCATCACAGCGCATCAAGATCGAAAAGGTATTCTGCAGCAAGCTTCGCACTGTAGTCCTTGGGGCGCGCAGCGGGTACCCGCTAAACAAACCCGATTTGTTCCGGGCCGCCGAAAGCGACGAGGTCATCTGGCATGCGGAGAACCGGCGCCGGAATGCTATTGCACCCGAGTCAGGCTGGCCGACAAAGGGACACATCTGTTGGCCCTCACAACCGACCCGCACGCCTGCGAACTTAGCTGAAATCCGGCAAACTCCTCGCCCAGATCGAATCGGGATGGGCGGATCATACGATCTCGGCCGCGCCGCCCCTCCATGCCACGGTGTGTGCCCCCGCCTCCTCCGTCACGCCGAATCCTCATGACGAAATCCGTGGCGATCGATGCCTTCCGTCAAATCCATCCGCCGAGGATTGAGCTTATAATCGGCGCCAACACAGCGGAACACAGACTTCGGTGGGAAAACTCTGAGCTTACTGCCCCAAAGAATGCGCGATCACATCTGCGATGTGGGTCACGACCGATTGGAGCTACGTGGCGCTGAGTCACCTTGCGCGCCCGCGTGGTCCAGTTTGCATCAGCCCAGGGCACCAATCTCGTTTGGGCAGACCGACAGGGATGTCGCCGCGGTCTCTGAAGCCCGCATCTATGGAGGAATGCCTTGAAAATCATTGTCTGCATCAAGCAAGTGCCTGATTCGGAGGCCAAGGTGGCTGCTTCCGGTGGGCAGGTCTCGTGGGGCGACGCGCCGCTCGTGATCAACCCATTTGACGAGTACGCTGTCGAGGGGGCTCTATTGCAGCGGGAAGCCAATGGTGGGACAGTGACTACCGTGTGTGTAGGATCCTTGGCCGCCAAGGAGGCACTCAAGCACGCGCTGGCCATGGGTGCGGACAACGCCATACTCGTGT
>JBGPAT010000191.1:0-5651 GCA_041480885.1 Anaerolineae bacterium | reverse complement strand
CGACAATTCCTGCACGCGCTGGTGGAGCTCATCCATCGCCTCGTCGTCGCGGCCTCGCATCCCCTTGAATTCGTCGCGTCTGGCCTTGAGAAAGGCCACTGCGATCATCGTATTACCCACCAGGATGACGAGCACCAGAATGAGCAGCGCAATCAGCACGGCAGCTGAGTTCATGCGTGATTTCCATTTAACACGGCAGGCAACGTGCGCCAATCGCTGAGGCTGGCATCGGCCTCCTGGCTGTCGGAGGTCGCGCCGTAGAGAATCGCGAAGAGGCCGAAGGCTTTCGCGGCGCGCGTAGTGTGGGGCAGATCGTCAATCATCACGCATCTCGAAGGATCGACCTCACCCGCGGCCGCCAGGGCCAGTCCAAAAGCCTCCGGACTGGGCTTGCAGTACGGCTCCATGCGGTTGACGTCCACCACATCGTTGAAATACGCCTCAATCTGAAGCGCGCGCAGGACGCGCCCGGCGTGCTTGGCGTCCGCGTTGGTGAAGATTAAGTTGCGCGTCGGCAGCGCGGCGAGGACTGCCTGTTGAGCCGGGTCCGGGTGAATGTAGTCGGCCAGACGCACATCGTGGACGAAGGAGAGATAATCCTCCACGTCAATTCTGTGATTTGCTTGAAGGCCCCGCAGGGTCGTCCCGTAACTGCGGAAATAGGCCTCGCGCAGGCGCGGCACATCCTCCGCCGGGATATTCATGCGCTCGATCATGTACCGGTTCATGCGTTCCTTCAGCGTCGGCCACAGCCCACTGGAGGCAGGATAGAGCGTGTCGTCCAGATCGAAGAAAATGGTGGTAAATCGCACGCGAACATTATACCTTTTGCGCCTGCTGTCCTGGCTGGGCCGGTTGGGTCAGTGTGCAGACATGCCGCGCCGTTCGCCGCTTCTTGTTCGGTCCGCTTCGGACCGGCCCTGAGTCCCCGCCAGTCTCGCCACGCTTTCCTGCAAATGTGCGGTCCCGACGAGGAACAAAACCCGTGGATTATAATGATTCCATGCCGATTCGCGTCTTGTCGCCCGACGTATCATCGCAAATCGCAGCAGGTGAGGTCATCGAACGGCCTGCCTCCGTCGTGAAGGAACTGCTGGAAAATGCGTTGGACGCGGGAGCCATGAGCGTTGGCGTCTTGTTTGTGGAGGCTGGACGCCGGTTGATCGAGGTGTCCGATGATGGCGGCGGCATCGCCCCCGACGAACTGGCGCTTGCCGTCTCGCGCCACGCAACTTCAAAGCTGTCCAAGGCGGAGGACCTCTTTCACATTTCAACGCTCGGCTTCCGCGGCGAAGCGCTGGCATCGATTGGCTCGGTCTCACGCCTGACCATCACTACCAGAGTTCCGACTGCAGCGGCAGGCGCGCGATTGCGCGTGGAAGGCGGGCGCGCCGCTGAGATCGAGGTGATTGGAGCGCCGTCCGGGACGGTCGTGCGCGTCGAAGACCTGTTCTACAATGTCCCTGCCCGTCTGAAGTTTCTGAAGACCGATGTCACAGAGCGCCGCGTTTTAGACGCCCTCTTGGCGCGCTACGCCCTCGCCTACGCGCGTGTTCGCTTCAGACTGGAGGAGGATGGTCAGATCACTCTGCAGACCGCCGGAGATGGTGATCGCCGGGCGGTCCTAGCGGCTCTCTACGGCGTGGAAGTCGCCACCCAGCTCCTGGAGATCAACGCCGAGGAGCAGGGGATCAGCTTGGTTGGCTATATCAGTCCCACGGCTCTCACGCGCTCAAACCGCAAGGACATAACCATATTCGTCAATGGACGTTGGGTGCAGGATACACCCTTGACCACGGCCCTCATCCAGGCATACCGCACGATGCTGATGGTAGGGCGCTATCCGCTGGGAGCTCTGTTTATGGACATCGAACCGGCTGAGGTGGATGTGAACGTGCATCCGGCCAAAGCCGAAGTGCGCTTCCGGAATCAGGACCATGTTTTCGGCTTCGTGCAGCGCGCCGTCCGACGCGGGCTGCTTGCCTACGCGCCCGTCCCGCAGGTGGCTGCCCAGCTCTGGGGCCCGAGGAGCCGGCAGCCTGATCCAGCCTGGGATATCGCGCATGCGCAACCGGCTGCCGCCCCCGGCGACGCGCCGGCCAAAGACAGGGAACTACCGACCGCCGGGCGCATGCCTCTGTTGCGCCTGATCGGCCAGATCGGCGCAACCTACGTGGTCGCGGAGGGGCCGGATGGACTGTATCTGATTGACCAGCACGCTGCGCACGAGCGCGTCCTGTTTGAGAAACTCATGGCGCAGCATGAAATGAAGAACGTCGTCTCTCAATCGCTGCTGGCGCCCGCCGTGGTGACGTTTCCTCCCCAGGCCGCGATTCTATTGGCCTCTCAGCTGCCGGTGCTTGATCATTTGGGCTTTGCAGTCGAAGAATTCGGCCCGAACGCCTATCAGGTCCGTGCCATGCCCGCTTTGTTCGCAGGCTCCGATCCGTCTGCAGCCCTGCGGGCTCTCGTGGACGATTTCGAAGAGGACGAGGCGCCCCTGCAGAACGCGGTCGAGACGCGACTTGCCGCGCGCGTCTGCAAACGCATGGCGGTCAAGGCTGGGCAGACGCTTTCGTCTGAAGAGCAGCGCGCCTTGCTCACCGACCTTGAAGGCTGTGAATCGCCGCGCACCTGTCCACATGGTCGCCCTACGATGATTCACTTGTCGGTCGAGATGCTGGAGAGACAGTTTGGGAGAAGGGGAGCGCGCTAGTCGCGCCTTTGAGTATTTGCCACGCATGGATGGCTGCATTGGTATGTAGTTTTCAACGGGGGGTGGTGGTGAGAACTCCTCGCGCGCTTTCGCAGCGCGAGCACGTGCCAAACTCATCTATACAACTTGACTTTGCCGCCTCACTATGCTATGTATGTAATGATCAATGCGAGGACGGTGAATGCATCGAGAACGGGTTTCCGAAAATGTTTTCTGGTTCCAAAGCGAGGTCTATGCCCAGGTGACGGCCGGCGTGGTCGCAGGGCCGCAGTGGGCGGTAGTGATCGACACGCTGGCCTTGCCCGACGAAACTCTCGGGATGCGCGAGTTCATTGAGCGTGAACTGGGAGTCCCAGTCCGATATGTGATCGACACACATTACCATGCGGATCATGCCTGGGGAAATTGCTTCTTCCCGGGTGCCACAGTGATCGCCCATGCCCGTTGCCGCGAGCTGCTCCTTGAGCGCGGCGTTCCATCGCTGGAGAGTGCAAGCAAACAGAACCCCGCCCTCCGCCAGGTGAAGGTGGTACTGCCTCAGCTCACTTTCAAAAGCGGGCAGCTGAGTCTGCGCGTCGGCAAGAAGAATCTCACCGTGATGCCGGCACAGGGTCACAGTGAAGATGGGATCGCAGTGCTCGTCGAGGAAGACCGCGTGCTGTTCGCCGGCGACGCCTTCATGCCGCTGCCCTATATCGTGGACGGCGATCTTGATGATATCGCCGCCTCCATTCGGAAAATCGGCCGGATGGGGCTTGAGAACATCGTTCAGGGTCACGGCGACATCATCCTGCGCGGTGAGATTGATGCGGCCGTGAAGGAAAACCTCACATACCTCTCCAATATCAAGAAATTCGCAAAGGCTGCTGCACGCCGCAAGTCAGTCGACGACCGGTCGGAGAGTGGCGGGCTCGAGGAGAGCGGCAAGAGCCGAGTTTACCTGGGCGGGCTGGCCGAATCCTTGCACAAGAGGAATATGCAGGCCCTGCTGCGAAGAGCCCGCGAAGAGTGAGCGCAATCCCAGCGGCGACCCATCGGGTCGCCGCTGCTGGTGCTGTTCGTGTGAAGTCCGGTCTCTCAACTTCTTGAGGCCGTCGCCTTTCTGGGGGACTTCTTCTTGGATCCCACAGCCTTGGCAACTCCTGCCTTGTCAATACCCCGCTCGCGCTCGCGCGGTCTCGTCGGCGTGTTCTGAACTGCTACTGGGCCCAATCCGGTGCCTCGCCCAGGGCGCCAGCCGTGAAATCGCTCGCGGCCCTCTGCCAGGGCCTTGATATTGGGACGGAGCGCCCACACCAGCAGTATGAATGCGATCACGCCGTAGGCAACGTCGGGCAGCGTTGCCAGTCCCAGAGCATAGCGGACGGCGAAGATCGCCGTGATGATCAGTGCGACGCTCATCGTCGTGATCGACGCGTAGCCAATTCCAAAGAAAACCAGTGCCCCAAGGGGCAGGACGATGAACGCTGAAGGCCACCACAAGCCGACCGCGCCGCCGACCGTCGGCCCGCCGCCGGCACCGCCGCGCAATCGCAGATGGTTGTGCTCGTCGCGTTCGGTGAGAAAGATGGAGTAGTTGTGCCCGAGGATAGCTGCGATAGGCGCCAATACGTGCAGCCAGTGCTGGGCCGGCAGGACGGCCTGTGCAAGCCAGACGGCCGCCGCGCCCTTAAAACCATCCATGAGGGCCGTGAGTACACCGGCGCCTGCTCCGCCGGCGCGCGCCGCATTGGTCCCGCCCGTTCGACCGCTGGCTACCTGACGCACGTCTTTCCCCGAAATCAACTTGACGAATATCAGTCCAAAAGGGATTGACCCGAAAACATATGCCAGCATCAATACGCTCGCATCTATGAGTAGTTGCATGCATCTTCCTCCAACTGGGCCGGAACCAACAACCCGCGACCTACACGCCGATCACTGCTTGCTTTCAATACGCAATCTCACTTCCGATACCTGCCCGTTCTCGACCCAGAAGCCCTCCGCCTGCCATGTCCCGTTTGGTCGTGACCATATCACATGCACGACGGGATAGGAGGCCTCCGCGATATCTGTGGCGGAAGGTCGATTGTAGGGCATCGACGCAGATGTCGGCACCGCCGGGTGCGAGTGAAAAATGCCAACCAGATCCAAGCCTCTATTCTCGATCCCAGTGAATGCCTGAACTTGCTCGGCGGGATCCATTCGGAACCTTACGGCGCTTCGAGCCTGATTGGAGATCACGAGCACTTCCGAAACCGAGTCGCCTTTTCCGGCGAGCAGGCCGCACCCTTCGAGCGGGACGCACGACTCCAGGTGAGCCCACATGATATCCCAGTCGCTCTGTCTGAGGTTTAGCTGCTGTATCATTCAAGTGCCCGAGACTGCCTCATCGCAACAGAATCGCCGCAGCCCACAGCCCCGCCAGAATGATGCCTGGTTCAGTCAGCGCATTGCGCAGCGGTATCTCTTCAGCAAGGCTGGAAGCCAGGCTCGTAAGCGCGTAGAGCGGCCCCAGCAGGAATAGGCCAAACTGCAGCGACGAGAGCGGCCAATAGTGTAGCCCCGCGGCCAACTGTGCGCAAATCAGACCGATGCCAAGAGCCCAAGGGAAGTCCCAATGTCCGTTCAAGCGTAAATGCAGCGAACGGAGCGCCACCAGGGCAGCCGCCAGAAAGGTAGCGGGCATGATCAGGAAAAGGCGCGCGCCACCGATGCGCAGCGCGATCACAAACAGCAGGAAGAGTGCGTAGGAGAGTGCGACGAGTCCAGCTGAGGCCAGCGCATAGAGGGGCGCGCCCGGATCCACCGCAACGTATTCGGCGACGAGCACCGCGACCAGGATCACAGCGCTGAGGGCAAAAGTAATCCAGAAAGGTGCGTGCCAGCCGTGCACAGCTTCCACCCTCCCAAGGGAGTTGAAGGCAATGATGGTTGCCACGGGCATCGCAGCAGT
>JBGPAT010000190.1:0-5667 GCA_041480885.1 Anaerolineae bacterium | reverse complement strand
TTACGGCTCCAATCACGCATCTTGGCGGCTTCCCAGTTCTCGCATTCCTGTACGAATGTATCTGCTCGATGTTCTAGCTTTCGTTCGCCCTCAGCGTACATGCTCCCAAGCAAATGGCCCGAGAGTAGGGCAAGCAGTGATGACATTCCCATCAGGAGCGACAGAACTATGATCAGATTTGTGGAAGCGCCTGAGCCCTCAAATCCAGGGATAACGGCACCCGAGACACCCATGGCAGCAGCCGTCGAGGTAGCCCGGATCCTGCTAGAGAATCTCTGGGAAAGGCCCGCAGAATCAATCACCCCGCCGCGTCTTGTTGATGGACACGACGTCATGCGGCACTGCGGGCTTGAATCGGGTCCCGCAGTGGGCGAAGTCCTTGAAGCAATTCGGGAGGCGCAGGCCACAGGACGCGTCGCGACGCCGGAGGAAGCATTGGATTTCGCCAAGGATTGGCTGAGCAGAACGCAAAGATGAACCAGGTCTTCTTGGATCTAGAGACGCAGAAGCTCCTGGACGAGGTGCCGGGACGCGACCCCGCTGGGCTGCTCCTGGCGTGCGCTGTGACGTACTCCACGTCCCGAGGCCACTTTGCCGTTTATTGGGAGGGAGATACTCGTGCCTTGCTGGAGGAGCTGAGGCGGGCGGACAAGGTGATCGGCTTCAATATTCTTGGGTTTGACTACAAAGTGCTGCGACCATATGCGCCAAGTTTCAATTTCGGTGCAGTGCGGTCCCTCGACATGTTGCTCGATCTGCGCCGCGCGCTCAACTTTCGAGTGCCTCTGGACTCGCTTGCCAAGGCATGCCTCGGCGCGGCCAAGACCGCCGGCGGAATCGAATCGGTCAAATGGTTCCGGGCCGGCGAGAAAGAGAAGGTAGCAGAGTACTGCAAGTCGGATGTGGACATCACGCGGCATGTATATGAATTTGGCCGGGACAACGGGTTTGTTTACTACTACAGTCGGCTGGGCAGCAAACTGAAGGTCGTTGTCAACTGGAGGTAGAAATGGAAATCGCGAAGGTGAACGTCGCCGGGATCAATATTGCCTACGTCAGGCGCGGACGGGGAGTCCCCTTGGTCCTGCTTCATGGCTATCCACTGGACCACAGCCTCTGGGACGAGGTCGTACCTATGCTGGAGAACGACTTCGACCTGATCATGCCGGATCTGCGAGGTTTTGGTGAATCGGATGTCATGGAGGCCGACCGTTCCATAATCGACTATGCGTCGGATATTGCGGCACTACTGACACACCTCGGGCTCAGGAAGGCATTGCTGGCCGGTCATTCCATGGGTGGCTACGTAGCTTTGGCATTTCTCCGTGAGTACCCCGAGCGCGCGGCCGGTCTTGGCCTGGTTTCGTCGCAGGTCGTGGCCGACTCGCCCGAGACCAAGGAAGCGCGCGTTGCGACCGCGCAACGAGTGCTGAAGGCAGGAGTGGGTGAGGTGGCTGAATCCATGCCACCGAAGCTGTCGGCTGACGCCCGGATCCAGGCCAGGGCAAGAGGCTTGATTTCGAGGCAGCGGGCTGCGGGCGTTGCCAACGCGCTGTACGCGATGGCGGAACGCCCGGACTCGTCAGAACTATTCTCGTCTTCAACTCTTCCTGTCGTGATCCTGCATGGTGAGGTCGACGCACTGATCTCTGTTGAGCGCGGACGACAGATGAAATCCGCCTTACCCTCAGCGCACTATGTCGAGCTGGGCGGTGCTGGTCACCTGCCTATGCTGGAGGATCCCCCCGCAGTGGCTGCCGCGCTTCGATTCTTCATCAACGCGCGAGGCAAGGGCGTCAAGCTATTGGATAAATGAGGCGGGAAAGCGGCCCATAAGCGGCTTTCTTCAAGTGCAGGAGATCGAGATTCTGGATCCAGCCTCCAACTGGGAGGAATCCAGAAGGGCAAGCCCGCTCGAAAGCCGGACCGCGCAACCCGGACACCAGACTCAGGGCATCGGCCGCCGGCTACTAAGGTGCCACCCGGCTTGACCGAATAGCCACCAGCGCCAGCAGCCAGAATCCTCGTCGCGGCGGCCGGTTCGTCTCAGACTGAGCGCATCCGAATCGAGAGATTGCCGAGCCGCTTGCTAGCCTCACACGCCTGCCCGCCGGCCGGATCACCGAAAGCTACTCGCTGGTGGCCAGATCGTCGTGGATGACAATCGCGCTTGTGGCCCTGTTTTGGCTCGGTTACCTCCATCGCCAATCATGTCGCGCTCCAGCTGAGCAGACTGTTTACATCTTGGCACACTACGGACGACATTCGTCATGGAAGTGCACAGCGTTTTCTTGGTAGAATGCTTCGCAATTGCAGCTGTCATCACGCCAGGAGGTTGGAATGAAAAAGTGGATCTATCTATTCGATGAAGCGCGGGCCGTGGAACGAGCCACTGGCGGAGAATGGGAAGCCGTGAAGGGACTTTTGGGGGGAAAAGGAGCCGGCTTGATGGACATGACTCGGGCAGGGGTGCCGGTGCCACCGTTTTTCACCGTGACCACCGAGGCGTGCAATGCGTACCAGAAGTCGGGTGAGTTTCCACCGGGCATGTGGAAACAAGAACTGGATGCCCTGAAGGCGATTGAGAAGAAGACCGGCAAGAAATTTGGCAGCGCACAAAACCCGTTGCTCGTGTCGTGCCGATCTGGCGCGAAATTCTCGATGCCCGGGATGATGGACACCGTGCTCAACATAGGATTGACGGATGAGACGGCGTCCGGAATGGTGAAGCTTACCGGGAACCCCCGGTTCGTCTACGATTCATACCGGCGTTTGGTGGAAATGTTCGGCACGGTCGTCCTAGGGATCCCAGACGAGACCTTTGAACAACCTCTTGAGGCGTACAAGGCACGCAGGGGCTACAAGCTTGACGTGGAAATGAATGCGGAAGACTGGCAGGAGATAGTCCGCATATTCCGCCAAGTTGTGAAGGAAAAGCAAGGTATAGCCTTCCCGCAGGATCCCTATAAGCAGCTAGAGCTGGCGACCGAGGCGGTCTTCAAGTCTTGGAACGGCAAGCGCGCCATTGACTACCGGCGGGCCACCAACATTCCGGACGATCTGGGCACCGCAGTTAACATCGTCACGATGGTATTCGGAAACATGGGAGATGATTCCGGAACCGGGGTGGCCTTCACTCGCAACCCATCCACGGGCGACGCCAAGATGATGGGCGACTATCTGCTGAATGCACAGGGCGAGGATGTGGTGGCGGGCATCCGCAACGCAGACCCGATCGAACACCTAAAGATCCGTATGCCCGAGGCCTACCGGCAATTCATGGGAATCACCGACAAACTCGAAAAGCACTACAGGGAAATGCAGGATGTCGAATTCACCATTGAACGCGGCAAGTTGTGGATGCTCCAGACGCGCAGTGGAAAACGGACGGCAAGCGCCGCCGCCAAGATCGCCGTGGACATGGCGAATGAGGGACTGATCAGGAGGGATGAAGCGGTTCGCCGCGTAACCCCGGACCAAGTGGATGCGCTGCTGCACCCACGTTTCGATGAGCAGGCAACTAGGGATGCAGAAGAGGCAGGGGCGCTGGTCGCCACCGGTGTGAATGCCAGCCCGGGCGCGGCTGTCGGTCAGGCCTACTTCGACGCTGACACCGCCGAGAAGATGGCCAAGGAACAAAAACAAGACGTCATCATGGTGCGACCGTTCACCAAGCCCGACGACGTTCACGGAATGATCGCTGCCAGGGGAGTGCTCACGAGCGAGGGCGGGGCGACCTCGCATGCGGCGGTTGTCGCGCGCCAGTTCGGAATCCCGTGCATCGTGGGTGCCTCCGCGATCAAGATCGATATGGATAGGCGCCAGCTGGTCGTCGATTCAACGACTGTAAATGAGGGCGACTGGATCTCAGTAGATGGGACGACAGGAAAAGTGTACATCGGGAAGATCCCAATGACCGCCGCGGCTCTGGAGGAGCAGACCGAGCTGATGCTGCTGCTGAAGTGGGCTGACGAGATTGCGGCTCGTCCCAACGTGCGGAAAGCACCGAGGGGATGGCCCACGCGAGGTTTACAGGTGTGGGCGAATGCCGACTATCCCAAGGATGCCCGTCGGGCCCGCGCCTACGGCGCCGTGGGGATCGGTTTGTGCCGTACCGAGCACATGTTCTTCGAACCAGAGCGATTGCCGATCGTGCAACGCATGATCCTCGCAGCAACCAGCCAGGAGCGCACCGGCGCCCTGAACGAGCTGCTGCCTTACCAGCGAAAGGATTTCGATGGTCTTTTCGAGGCGATGGACGGGTGCCCGGTCATCATCCGGTTGATAGATCCGCCGCTTCACGAATTCATGCCATCAGAAGAGGCGCTTTTCGAAGACGTGATCACGATGAAGGTAAAGGGACAAACGGACGGCCTCGCCGAAAAGGAGCAGCTGCTGGGAGCCGTCCGGGGCATGCACGAATCGAATCCGATGATGGGCCTGCGCGGCGTGCGCTTAAGCATTGCCATGCCCGAGATCGTCGAAATGCAGGTCAGGGCGATCTTCGAAGCGGCAGCCAGCTGCACCAAACGTGGGATCGTGGTCAAGCCCGAAGTCATGATCCCGCTAACGGGCACAGTCAAAGAACTGGAATGGATCCAGCCGAGACTCATCCGCATCGCGAAGGCCGTGACGGAAGAGATGGGCGTCAAATTGCACTACAAATTTGGAACAATGATCGAAATTCCCCGCGCGGCTGTCACGGCAGCAGAGGTGGCCACCCTGGCTGAGTTCTTCTCCTTCGGAACTAATGACCTGACCCAGATGACCTTTGGCTACTCCCGCGACGATGCAGAACGGAGTTTCCTGGTGACCTACGTCGAACAAGGCATTCTGCCCAAGAACCCGTTCCAAACGCTTGACCGCGAGGGGGTCGGCCGCTTGATGAGGATGGCAATCGAGGACGGCCGGAGCATGAGGCCCGATCTGGAAGTTGGCATTTGTGGTGAACATGGTGGAGACCCCGAATCGATCGAGTTTTGCCATTTGATCGGCAACAACTACGTGAGCTGCTCACCGTTTCGGGTGCCGATTGCCCGTCTGGCTGCCGCTCACGCGGCGTTGAAGTACAACCATCAGGCCGGGCGGCCACGGAGGATGAAGGTATCCGGGAAGGCGGCCGGGCGAAACACGCGGGCGCAAAAATCAAAGCCCGTCGCGAGGAGAATCAAGACGCGAGCCAGACCCTAGATGATGAGTTCCCGTGAGATTACGGGAACTCATCTTTTTTCCCAAGGGCGAATTTCGCTATACAATGAGCGCGCGTCGGGCCAACGATGTCGTCACACCGGGGCACCATCCCGACAGCGTTGTGTGTGAAGATATGACGGAGGATTCATGGACGCGATTGAGGCTATCCATCAAAGGTTGTCCGCGGGAAAAATGACCTCGGAACCCGTGCCGCGGGCGGTTGTCGAAGAGCTGCTGGATGCAGCGGTTCAAGCGCCAAATCACTACAAAGTGCGGCCCTGGCGTTTCGTGGTCTTCAGTGGAGAGGGACGCCGCAGGCTAGGGGATGTGATGGCGGACGTATTCCACCGAAGGTTTCCAGAAGCGGACCCCGCGGCACTGGACAAGGAAAGGTCCAAGCCCTTGCGGTCGCCGGTGATCATCGCCGTGGGGGTCGACCAGCCTGAGGAGCCGAGGGTTATCGAGATTGAAAACATC
>JBGPAT010000189.1:0-5687 GCA_041480885.1 Anaerolineae bacterium | reverse complement strand
GAGGTCATGCGCAATGGTCCCCTGAACCTGTATGGCTTTTCGTGGGATTCGTCAGCACGCTTGAGCATTGAGCAAAACCTGGGTTTCGCCCCCTGGTGGGCCTCAGACCGGATCAAGACCAATTTCTTCCGGCCCTTATCCTCGCTAACGCTAGCCTTTGACTTCAGTCTGTGGCCGGATACGCCGCTGCTGATGCACATTCAGAGCCTGTTATGGTTCTGTTTGCTGATCGTTCTGGCACACCAGTTGTATCGAAGCATGCCCGGCAGCGCCGTCGTGGCTGGCATCAGCATCCTGCTGCTCGTTTTGGACGACGTGTTCAGCGGTCCAGTGGGTTGGATCAGCAACCGGCATGCCGTGGTTGCCATGGTCTTCAGCGTGCTGTGTGTCTGGCTGTACCAACAATGGGTATTGAGGCAGAAATGGCCTTATGCTACGGCCGCATGCGGCGCGTACGCGCTGGCCTTGCTTGCCTCCGAAATGGGGCTCGTCACTTTTGCCTATCTCTTCGCCTATTTGTTGGTGCTGGACCGCGACAAATGGCTGGGCAGGGTCAAGCGGATCATGCCATTTGTCCTGATCACGGTTGTTTGGCGATTGGCTTATACGGCGCTGGGCTACGGGGCCACTGGAACGCTACTGTATATCGATCCGATCCTGAACCCGGTCGACTTCGCCACGCAGATGCTCACCCGCATCCCAGTGCTCTTGTTCAGCGCCGTTGTGCTGCCGGTTGCAGACCTGCTCCTAGCTTTCTCGCCGCAAGCCATGGGAGTCGCTGCCGCCGCCTTCTTAGTCCTGCTCGGACTGCTGGCGTTAGCCGTCTATCCGGTCTTGAAGACCCATCGAGTCTCGGCCTTTTGGGCCATTGGGCTGCTCGGCGCGGTGATCCCGCTCGTTTCGGGCATACCCCAAAGCCGCAATCTCGGTATGGTCAGCCTCGGCGTGATGGGGATGGCCGGGCAGCTTTTCGTGGATGTTGCCACCGTCAGGAAGACGGGGCCGCTGACAACTTTGCAGTTGGTCTTCCTGAGGATTGCCACGCCCATCCTGCTGATCCTGTATCTCGTCGTATCGCCCCTTCTGGTGATCTCCAATCCAGCAACCACGCGGATGAGCGCGGAGCAGCAGGCGAGCGCGGCCGACTTCGGAAGTGCGCCGGAGTTGACCAAGCAGCACCTATACGTGGTCAATCCGCCCGGTGCACTGAGCTTTATGGGCGGTCTCTTCCAGCGGCTGTTCAGCGACCAGCCTTTTCCCGCATCGGTCAATTACCTCTCGTCCGGATTTGCGCCGGTACACATCAAGCGGGTGGATGCTCAGACGATCATCGTGACGCCGGATGGCGGGTATACCCCGCTCCCCGGCCCTGTCGTGGATGGCAAAACCGGGATGGTGACCCAGGTGCATTTGGAGAATGTGTACCGGGCGCTCGACGGGTTTTACTACAATCCCCGGAATCCAATGCAGGTCGGCCAGGTGGTGGCATTGAGCCAGGTGACGGTTGAGGTCACCGCAATGACCAGCGATGGGCGGATTGCCCAAGCCGCCTTCACGTTTGCCCATCCCCTGGAAGATGACCGGTATGTATGGCTGCTTTGGGATGAAGACACTTCGACCTACGCGAGGGTCCAGATGCCCTTGGTCGGAGAGTCGAGAGTCTATCCCTAACAGAAAGCCGGCGAGACTGGCGGTCGCGGCTACAGACCCGGCGTGACGTCAACACAAAAAAAGGGAAGCCCGGGCAGGACTTCGGTATTACTCGAACCCGCCGAAGCCTGCGCGGATGAGCCTGCTACGGCCACCTCCCGCTGCATGCGAATGACCCTCCGCAGGCACGGACCTGCGGAGGGCTTATTCGGAGGAGCAAGCAGCCTCAGCGTTCCAAGAGACCACTTACTTACTGATTTGGGCGACCCGGCTACCGGCCGATGAGCTCAAGGTGGCGCAGGAAGTAGTCCGTGGTATCGACGGCAGCCGAGGTCAGTTGCGCAGCGTGGCGCAGGAAGTAGTCGGACGTGTCGATCGCCTGAGCAGTAAGCATCCACTCAGGATGGCGCAGAGCGTAATCTGAAGTGTCGATCGAATTGGTCGTATGGCGCACCGTATAGTCTGAGCCAAAGTAGTAGGCAGCCAGGGCGGCGGCGGGTTGTACTATGCCCGAGGCGTGCCGCAGGGCGAAATCATCTGATGCCTGCGGGGCCTTGGGCGCCGCGAAGCTGGCGGTGGCGACGGCGAGGGCGGCAAGGGCGATCACAATCACGACGGTGGAAGTACGGTTGGTAAGCATCTTAGTCTCCTCGATCGGGTGAGTTGGTTGGTTGGTTGCCCGATCTACGCCAACAGTTTAGCCACCGGGCGTTCCTGACCGTATTCCGCAGCGTGTTTTTAGCGTGTGTTTTGGATGTGTTCGACTTTGAAGTATCCCCCGTCCGACGCCTGCCCGGCTGGGGGCAGCGCTAGGCGGCCCGCAACGCGAATTCCATGGCAGACTCAAGCGTCATCCCCTGGCCTTTTGCGTACGATTTCTCAAAGGCCTTCGACGCCAATTCAACCCGCAACCTTTCCAAGTTTCGCTCAAATTCCAGCCGGTCCTGCAGAAGGAGCCTAATCCCGGTGGATGTAAGCTGGCGTTCTACGCCCGCCGCCAACACAGCCGCGTTTGCATGGTCCCCAACGGACGTGGCGATCGAGAAAAAACCTGCGAGGCAGGCGACAATCCCTCGCGGATCGGCCATCTGCATGTTCAGGTCCAGGCTTTCCTTGCACAGGGTCAAGGCCCTCTGACCTTGTCCTTCAAGCCACGCCAGGTGGGCCAGGCGCCGGACAGCATAGCCACGCCAGTTCAGGTCACCCACGCGCTCCAGGCCGGCGATCGATTCTTCATAGAGCGACTTGGCCGAATCGCGCTTCCCCTGGTTGATTTCCAGGTCTCCAACGAAAATCAGCCCGATCGCCCGTTCCAGATCCGCTTCGGGACCGATCTCCTGCCAGATCTCAAGGCTTCGTTCCAGGAGCGGGCGCGCGGAGGCGTAGTTGGCCTGGATGTTTTCCAGCAGCCCCAAATACCGCAGGGCCATCGCCGTGTTCCAGCGATCGCCCAGCTCCTCCGCAATGGACAGAGCCTCTTCGAGCTCCGGCAATCTCTCCCGTACCTGCGAGTCCTCCCAGCACGTTAGACCGATTCCATTCAGAGCTTTGGCGCGGATCGATGTGCGCTGGGAACCTTCGGGGCGAGCCAGCGCCAGGTGCACCAGGTCATTCCACTCTGAACCCAGGAAGCCCCGCGAGAACCAAAAATACGCCAGCGCCGCGAGCATCCTTAACGCCAGGTCCGCCTTGCCGGCGGAGGTCGACCATTCGATCGCGGATCTAAAATTCTCAAGCTCTGTATCCAAACGAGCAATCCAGGCCATCGCATCCGGGCGGAACAAATGCGACTCCGAGCTTTCCGCCAACCCCAGATAGAACTGCACGTGCAACTGCCGCAGGGTGGGAGCCTCGCCGGCGGCGATGAGCTTCTCTAATCCATACTGTCGAATGGTCTCAAGCAGACGGTAGCGCGTGTCTCGGCCTGCGGCGCCCGGGTCGACGATCACCAGCGACTTATCCACCAGTCGGCCGAGCACTTCCAGGATGGACCCTTGCGCCATGTCCTGGCTGCAAACATGTTCCGCAGCCCCGAGTGTGAACCCTCCCGCAAACACCGATAGCCGACGGAACAGGATGCGCTCCAGATCCGTGAGCAAGTCGTGACTCCAGTCAATCGTTGCGCGCAGAGTCTGGTGGCGTGCAATCGCGGTGCGGCTGCCGGCAGTCAGCAGGGAAAAGCGATCATCCAGCCGCGCCGCAATCTCGTCGACTGAGAGGACTTTGGTGCGGGCTGCGGCCAATTCGATCGCCAACGGAATCCCATCAAGTTGCTGGCAGATCTGGCTGACGAACGACGAATTCCGCTCCTCGAGCGCGAATGCCGCCGAGGCATGCTGCGCGCGCTCACAGAAGAGTCTGACGCTTTCGATCTCGCGCAGTTCCTTCAATGACAAGGCCAGCTGCGCACCAGGCAATGGCAGCGATGGCACCTGCCATATCGTCTCGTTGAACAACCCCAGACCTTCAATGCTCGTGGTCAGGATACTCAATCCGGGACACGCCGCGAGCAGCTGCTCGGCCATTCGGGCACACGCCTGGATCAAGTGCTCGCAGTTGTCCAGAACCAGCAAGAGTTGGCTGCTTCTCAGGTGTGTGATCAGTGTTTGGACCAGAGGTTCCGATGAAACCTCTCGCACCCCAAGTGACTCGGCGATTTCTTGCGGAACCAGATTCGCGTCGGATAGGCCAACCAAGCTGACCCAAGATGCTCCATCGCGAAAGTTCTTGCTCGATTCGGCCGCGGCACGAATCGCCAGGCGGGTTTTACCAACGCCGCCCGGACCCGTGAGTGTCAACAGGCGCGAAGAGGAAAGCAGCTCCGCGATCTTCTTTAACTCGCGCGCTCTGCCGACGAAGCTGGTCAAAGGAACCGGAATGTTGGATGAGGGAACAAGCTTCGGCGGCAGGGCAGTGGGGTCGGGGGCAATTGCCGTGGAATGTTTTCCGGACTTTATGTCGTCATAGAGCGATTTGGTCTGCTCGGAGGGCTCCACGCCGAACTCACGCAGCGTCTTGACGCAGCGCTCATACGCGGCGGCTACTCTGGACATGTCTCCGTTCGCGGCGTGAGCCGACATGAGCGCGCGATACGCAGGTTCCGGCCTCTGCCCAAGGGCAATCCATTTCTCCGCCCACTGCAACATGTCCTGCCAGCGGCCGGTTTCCTGCAGCAGGCCCAGCAGGCGACCCATCTCGCGCTCAAATAGAGCCTGTAAATGCTCGCGCTCCAGGATGACCCAATCATCGTAGAATCCCGGCAGCAGTTCTCCCCCATAGGAAGAGAGTGTTTCCATCAGCTCATCGGCGGATGTGCACTCTCCAGCCCGAGCCAGTACCGCCGTATCCAGCCGATAGTCCGCCGACGCAACGATCGCAACGGTCAGGTCGTCGGCTTGAAGGCAAGTCCCCAAGGAGGCCGACCGGAGCGCCTTGCGGATCCGCCAGAGCGCGTGCCGCAGATAGTCCCGGGCAGACTCTTCTGTGGAGTCTGGCCAGAGTTGCCCCGCAAGTTTCTCTCGCCGATAGGCGGTCCCGGCGTTCAGGATCAGATAGGCAAACAACGACTGCGCCGACCGCGACGGCAGGGGTATGCTCTTCTTGCCAGACCTGATACTGAAGGCGCCGAGCAATCGAATCTCAAGCAACGATCCACATCCTTAGCCGAGAATTTAGATAAAGTATAGCATCTTGGGAGTTCGAAGACAAATGCGTGCCGCACGTGGAGAAGACTATCAGGTCGACAGGGAAAGCGACTTGGGCGCAGCCGAGAAAATCCCCGAACTCGTACCGTTCGACGAGGGACACCCGAAGTATTGTGACGACACGCCCGCCCCCAGCAGCATTTTGCTTTGCTCGACATTGCTCAACGACCAGGAATCCTCGACCGTGGCGCGGTCCATTGAACCTCATTGAATGCGCAGCGGTCAGCGATTCGCTGAGGAGGGTGCTTCAAGCCAGCTAAAATGGGCGACATGGAATCAACTCGGGCTACCACAGTTCGGCTGGCACAGGCGGCTGACGCTGAGGGCATTCTG
>JBGPAT010000188.1:0-5703 GCA_041480885.1 Anaerolineae bacterium | reverse complement strand
GTGAAAACATCAGACGTCCTTATCGGCGATCCGTGGAACATCCGCGAAAATAGCCACTGGGCAACCATGCTATACTACCATAAGTGAACCACGGGAGTGCAACATGTCATACCACAAATTGACCATGAAGCCCGACAAGAAGATCGCGTTGGTTGCGCACGACAACAAGAAGCAGGATCTTGTCGAGTGGGCGACCTTCAACCGCGATCTGCTGGCGCATCACATAGTGTATGCCACCGGAACCACGGGAGACATGCTCGAGCGCGAACTGGGCTTCGAGATCAGGAAACTCCAGAGTGGGCCCTTGGGCGGTGACCAGCAGGTGGGCGCCATGATCGCTGACAATGAGATCAATTTCCTGATCTTCTTTTGGGATCCGCTCGAGCCGATGCCGCACGATCCAGACGTGAAAGCGCTGTTGCGAATGGCAGCAGTATGGAACATTCCGATCGCCTGCAATCGAGCCACGGCTGATTTCATGATCTCCTCCCCGCTCATGGATGGCGAGTATGACCGCCTCATCCCTGACTACGAAGCCTATCGAAAACGAATGATACCCAAGGTCGATCATCGGGATATAGATTTGGCAGAAGGTCATTCCAAAGACCGATGATCGTCCCAGAACAGCTCAGGGCTGATGGCAGGCAAGACGCTGTATGTCGCCGACCGCCGCAAGTGGCGCCGCTGGCTGAAGGCCAACCACAAGACGTTCACGGAAATCTGGCTTGTCTACTACAAGAAAGCCAGCGTAACTCCCCGCATCCCCTACAATGATGCAGTCGAAGAGGCATTGTGCTTCGACTGGATTGACAGCACCGTAAAGAAGCTTGACGATAATCGATTCGCCCAGCGGTTTTCACCCAGGAAACCAGGAAGCAAGTATTCGCAGGCCAACAAGGAAAGGCTCAGGCAGCTTGTTGCCGCTAGGAAAGTGGCCAAGGATGTGCTGGCGGGTCTGGGTGATATCTTGGAGGAGAAGTTCATCATCCCCAACGATATCCTGCGGGCGATCAGAGCCAACAAAGAGGCCTGGACGAATTTCCGACGCTTTTCCCAATCGTACAAACGCATCCGGGTTGCCTTCATTGAGGGTGCCCGAAGCAGACCACAGGAGTTCGAGAAGAGATTGAGCTATTTCATCAAAATGACGGAGAAGAACAAGAAGTTCGGATTCGGGGGGATTGAGAAGTACTACTGAGCGCGCAACAGTGCCAAGGTGTCCAAAAGCCTCTGCTGCCAGCCAACATCCTTCCCAAAGGCGCACCAATAAGCCCCCTTACCACCCCGGATCCCGGGAGCGAGGTCGCGCAGACGGGGCTGATCGCCTCCATTGGCCGAAGTGGGGTAACGCAGCACGATCTGGCCGGCCTCCGAGCCGATCGAACTCAGCCCCACCTTCTCCGCGCGGAGCTTAATGCGCATCTGGAAAAGCAGATTCCCAAGTATTTCTGGAGGCGGGCCAAATCGATCGTTGAACTCGTCCGAAAGCGCCTCGAGCTCCGTTTCGTCGCGGATGTCCGCGATCCGCCGGTAGAGGCGCAGGCGCAAGTCCTGATCCGCAATGTAGTCGGCCGGAATGCCGACGGCCATCGGCAGGTCCACTGTCACTGGCATGGCGATGGGACGGTCCAGGGCCGGCCAGGTGGCCGCGAGCTGCCGCCTGACTGCTTGCTTTTGCGCCGTCTCGGGCATACTCACGAGAGAATCGGCGCGCCGGATCTGCCTCACCGCGTCGGCGAGCAAGCGCGTATACAGGTGGAAGCCAACGGCCTGGATGTGCCCATGCTGCCTAGTGCCGAGCAGCTCCCCGGCCCCACGGATCTCAAGATCTCGCATAGCGATCGAATAGCCGGCGCCCAATTCGGTGTTCTCGGCGATCACCTCGAGGCGCTGCTGGGCCTCAAGGGTCGGGGAGAGCTTGCGGTGCCGGAAGAAGTACGCGTAGGCGCGGGCCGCACCGCGCCCAACGCGGCCACGTAGTTGATAGAGTTGTGCCAGCCCGAATGTGTCCGCCCGGTCTACGATCAACGTATTAGCGTTCGGTATATCCAGCCCTGACTCGATGATCGTTGTCGAGAGCAACACGTCGGTCTTACCCCCATTGAAGCGGTGCATGACATCCGCCAATTCGTGCTCGGCCATCTGACCGTGGCCGATATCGACGCGAGCCTCGGGCACCAACTGAGCGATGTGGCTCTTCATGCTGCCGATCGTGTTTACGCGATTGTGGACAAAGAAAATCTGCCCGCCACGTTCCAGTTCGCGCATGATCGCTCGACGGGCCAGCTGCGGCGAGTAGGGGCCCACATGCGTAACAATAGGCTGGCGCTCTTCCGGCGGGGTGTTGAGATTGGAAATGTCGCGCACGCCCGTAAGCGCCATGTAAAGCGTTCGAGGAATTGGCGTTGCGGTCAGCGTAAGCACATCCACCTCAGTCCGGAGTTGCTTGAGGTACTCCTTGTGCGTCACGCCGAAACGCTGCTCCTCGTCGATGATGACCAGCCCAAGGTCCTTGAACTGCACGTCCGGAGAAATCAAGCGGTGGGTGCCAATGACAATGTCGATTTTCCCGGCAACCAGTCGATCAAGGATTTCACTCTGCTCACGTGCTGAACGAAACCGCGATAGCATCTCGACAGTCACGGGAAAGGCGGCCAGGCGCTGCAGGAATGTCTCGTAGTGCTGCTGGGCCAGTACCGTGGTGGGAACCAGCATCGCCGCTTGTTTGCCATCCATCACGGCTTTGAACGCAGCCCGCAGGGCCACTTCGGTCTTGCCATAGCCGACATCGCCACACAGCAGGCGATCCATAGGGCGGACAGACTCCATATCACGCTTAATCTCCTGCAGCGCCCTCGTCTGGTCTTCAGTCTCCATATAGGGGAAACTGTCCTCAAGTTCCTTCTGCCAGACCGTGTCCGGCTTGAAGGCGTGACCGGTAACGACTTGCCGGCGCGCATGCAGGTCAAGCATTTCCTGTGCGACTTCGAGCACCGCCTCCTTCACCCGGCCTTTTTTCTCCTGCCACTCCCGCCCTCCCAACCGGTCCAGAGCCGGCGCCGCGCCTTCTGCCCCGACATAGCGGGTCAGCCGATCGGCCTGGTGAACGGGCACGAACAACTCACCGCCCCCCTCATACTCCACTGCGAGGAACTCGCGCTCGTTCCCGTCGAGGTTGCGCTTCACCAAACCCAGGTAGCGGCCTACGCCCTGGTCAATGTGAACGACGTAGTCGCCGGGATGAAGGTCGGCGTAGAACGCTTCAGGGGTCTCGGCAGCCATGCGTGGGCGTGACCGCGGCTGCGGCCGGTCCCAGCCGAAGATCTCGGAATCGGTCAGCAGATGCATGCGCCCGAGTGTGAAGCCCTCCGAAAGCGAGGCTTCCACAAAAGCCAGGTTTGGTTCGAGGTCGTCCATACTCTGCGCGGCTCCGCCAGCCGCAGATTCCTGGTCTTCCCGTGTGGCTTTCCGAAGCTCCTGCAGCCGCGGGCTTTGGCGAGATACGACGATGACACGCTCGCCTTGATCAACCAACGAATCGAGGTAATCAGCAAATGGTTTGAGTCGGCCGCCGAATCGTGCGTCGTGGCGGAATTGAGAGGCCAGACCTGAAGGGCCAATGCCGTCGCCGCCAGGCGCCTGCGTTGACCGCCCGAGTTCCAGGGCATGCACGCGCTGAAGATGGTCGGCGAGCTCCGACCAAGTAAGGTAGGGAAGAGGAAAATCCGCCGGCAGCGTGCCATCCTGGACGCTCGCCCGTCTGACCTGAACGGCCTGATCTTCCAGGTCCGCCACCATGTTCTCAAGCATTGAGAAATCATCGATCAACACGACGACATCGTGGGGAAGGTAATCCAGCAGGCTTGCCGGTTGTGCATATAGGACCGGGATGTCAAATTCCGACAGCTCCAGAGCCGAGACCTCCACACCCGAGAGAGCCGCGTTTTCCTCTGGCGTGATTCTGGCTCCAGTGTCTCCGGTCAGGAATTCGCGCGCGGGCGTTAACACGATCGATTCGAGCTGGTCGACGGTGCGCTGCGAGGCCGGGTCAAAGCTGCGCATTGCGTCGATCTCGTCTCCGAAGAAATCCAGACGAATCGGCTGGCTCTCAGCCACAGGCCACAGATCAACAATGCCGCCTCGACTGGCAAACTGTGCGGGCTCCAAGACGGTGTTGACTCGCTCATAGCCGATTTGGCCAAGGTGGCGGCGGAGTACATCGGGTTGCCATGAGGAGCCCCGCCTGACCTCTCGGCAAGCCTTCAGGTAGTCACGTCGTGGCAGAGTAAGGGTCATCAGCGCCCGCGCTGAGGCGACGACGACAGGCCGAACATCGGGTTTCCTTGCAAAGGGAAGATGATAACTAGCCAGCGCCGTTAGGGCTTGCAGTCTCTCTCTTCGCGTGCTGGCTCCCCACGCCCCACGTTCGTAGAACAAGGGGGTCGGCTCTGCGAAGAGATGACGATGAGATCCAGTCCAGAATCCGAGCTCATCGAAGAGTGTCAGCGCATGATCGGCGCGGTCTGTGATGAGCAGAGTTGCTCTGCCTATGTCGCCGTGCAGCGCCGCCAAAACTGGCAGCCGGGCAGAGCGTGGCAATCCAAGACCGGTCAATCGATCTCCGGCATGAGCCGCTCTGAGCAAAGCCTGATATTGCGGGACCGCGCGGATCGCCTGGAGCAGGATTTCCATCGCACTGGCGGATCGAAAAACGGGATTTGGCGTCAACAAGGCATCCAGCCTGTGTCTCACGGATCTTGGAATTCGCCGTTGAACTTGTTCATGGCGATGTCAAGCCCCTGTGTCACGTACGCCAGAGCAGCCTCCACAGCGCGATCCAGAATCAGCGGCAGCGTCTTCATCTCTCCAGCCCCAAAGTTCTGCAAGACGTAATCTGCGGGCTCCATGCGGCCGGGTGGTCGCCCAATCCCAATCCGGAGTCGCGCAAAGTCTCGGCTGCCCAGGCGCTCAATTGCCGAGGCCACGCCCTTCTGGCCGCCGGGACCGCCGCCGGGCCGCAGTCTCAGCACGCCAAACGGAAGGTCGAGATCGTCGTGCGCCACCAGCAGATGTTCGAGCGCCAGCTTGTAGAAATTGGCGAGTCCCTGGACCGATTGCCCTGAAAGATTCATGTAGGTTTGTGGCTTTGCCAGCAGAATCTTGGTTTCGCCGATCAGAGCCGTCGACACGATGGCTCTGGACTGCAGCCGCATGCCGCGGGCACCCAGCCGAATGGCGAGGCGGTCCACAAACATGAAGCCCACATTGTGGCGATTGCGACTGTATTGACGACCCGGATTGCCCAAGCCTATGAGGAGATGCGTTTCGGCTGCCATTGGTATGCGTTGCCTAATCCTTCATTGCCGCCGTTTCAAGAGTATCAGCCCCAGCATCAGGAACAAAACCGCAACCACGAGCGCCCCGCGCCAGAAGCCCGCATAGACTGAACTGGTCGTCAGGGCAGCCGGGTTGGACGGCAGGGGACTTGGCGCCACAGGGGCCCTGGGAGCGGCCGTTGCTGAAGCCAGGACAACAATCGGACTGGCGATCTGCAGGGTTGGGGCCTGGGGCGCTATTGACGTCGACTTTGCCAAGAGTGGAGTTGTGTAGTTGCGCACCTGAACCGCAACGGTAGCATCTTGGATCGTCCCATCCTGCGAGGTCACGCGCAGCCTGACCACATACTCGCCGTCGCTGATGGCG
>JBGPAT010000187.1:0-5710 GCA_041480885.1 Anaerolineae bacterium | reverse complement strand
TCGCTAAACCCAATACGCAGATCGGAAATCGGACCCATGCCTCAGACTCAAGTCGCCTGTCCACGCTGCAAACGAATGATCACTGCCAACGTCGAGCAGCTCTTCGACGTTTCGGCCGATCCGGGGGCCAAACAACGCCTTCTCGGCGGCGTATCGAATATGGCTCGCTGTCAGTATTGCGGCTTTGAAGGACGCCTGGCCACACCCATCGTCTACCATGACGCGGACAAAGAGCTTCTGCTCACCTACTTTCCGCCCGAGCTGGGTACGCCGGTCACCGAACAGGAAAGACTCATCGGTCCAATGATCACGCAGATCACAGATCGGCTGCCACCGGAGAAGCGCAAGGCTTACCTGTTCAAGCCCATGGCCAATCTGACCTACGACTCAATGGTGGAGACCATCCTGGGCAAGGATGGCATCACGCCCGTGATGATCAAGGCCCAGCAGGAGCGGCTGAACGTGACCGATCGCCTGCTGCAGGCTTCCACAGCCGAAGTCCGCAGCGAGCTTATCAAACAGAACCTCGCTTTGTTCGATGAGCAGTTCTTCGCCTTATTCAGCCGCCTGGCACAGGCCAGCGTAGGCAGCGGGCAGGAGCAACTGGCCACTCAAATGTCCGACGTGCAAAAACAGCTGCTGGCGGAGACCGAGTATGGGCGCCACCTGCAGGAATCGGTCGGAGAGCTGGAAGCTGCCGCCAAGGCCCTGCAGGAAGCCGGTCCAAAACTGACGCGCGAGAAACTGCTGGAGCTGCTCATCAATGCGCCGGGCGAGGCGCGGCAGAAGGCCTACGTATCGCTGGCGCGCACCGGCATGGACTATGTTTTCTTCCAGAACCTCACGGAGAAGATCGAAAAGGTCACCGGGGACGAGAAGAAAAAACTCGAGGATCTGCGTCAGAGAACCCTGGAATTCGTGAACGAGGTCGACAAGCAGCTGGAGGCGCGCTACAAGCAGGCGCAGGAGCTCATTGAAAAGGTGCTGACCCAGGAGGATATCGCGAAGGCCACGCAGGACAATCTGGCCTCGTTCACGCAGGATGCCGTGGACCTGGTGCAGACCATGCTGCGACAAGCTTCGGAGAAGAACGATTATGCCCGCATGGGCAAGCTGCAGAAGATGATCGAGGTCCTGCAGGCAGCCTCCGCGCCGCCGCCCGAGGTCGCCCTCATCGAGCAGCTGCTGGACGCGCCTGACCAGGCTGCGGTCGAAAAGATGCTGTCCGCGAACGAGAGCATGGTCAATGACGCCTTCATGGAGGCGCTCAACGGGCTTGTGGCTCAGATCGATGCACAGGCAGAACGGGGCAGTGCGGAGGCCAAGACGCTCTCCACGAAGATGCAGACCGTATACAAGACCGCCTTGAAGTTCTCGATGAAGAAGAAAGCCGCGTGAGCGAAAGCGGCGACGGCACCGCTCTAGCCGTCGGGTAGATCGCGCTTCCAAAAAAAGCTTAGTGAAAGAACCAGCACTAATCCGAGGACCACGGCGGCCAGGAGAACCGCGCGCGGCGCGCCGGCTATGCCACCGAGCCATTCGGCCACCGCACCGGTACCGAGGGCGCCCAGCGAGGGCAGACCGATCAACGTCACGGCGTAGAAGCTCATGATGCGCCCGCGCATTTCGTTTGGGGCGGCGAATTGCAGAAAGGTCGAGATGATCGTTGAAAACACGGTTGAACTGACGCCCGCAATGAACAGGAGCGCCGCGCCCATCCACAAGGTTGGGCTCAGTGCAAATCCAATCAGCGAGACTGTAAATACAAAACCCGCAACAAGCATGACCGCCCCCTGATCTCGCAACCGCCTGAACGAAGCCAACCCGAACGCACCCACGAGCGCGCCGCCGCCGGCCACGGACAAGAGTAGGCCATATCCTTGCGGGCCGGCATGCCACACATCCCGGCCGAACACGGGCAGCAGGTTCTGGTAGGAGCGCCCAAATATGGCACTTAAGGCGGAAAGCAGCAGCAACGCGGCGATCAGACGCGTGTGCCAAGCGTAGGATAATCCACTCCAAAACGAGTCGCGCAGAGAAGACCTTGCCCCTCCGCCGTGCGTACGCACGTCTCGTAGGGTCGCCAAGGCGTAGATCACGGCCAGGAAGCTGATCCCGTTCACTAGGAACAATGTCCCCGCGCCGAGCGGCCCAATGAGCACGCCCGCCAGCGCCGGACCCACCAGAGCCGCGCCAGTGTAGGTCGCAGAATTCAGCGAGAGGGCGTTGAGCAGATCACGCGGCTCCACGAGATCTGGAATGAGGGCCTGGCGGGCCGGGTTATCGAAGGCGAGCAGGCCAGCACCCAGAAATGACGCCAGGAGGATGTGCCACACCTGCACCGTCCCAAACCAGGTGAGAATCGTAAGCATGATGGCGATGACCATTTGCATGGTCTGCGTGAAAAGCAGCAGCTGGACGCGATTGACGCGGTCGGCGATCGTTCCAGCAAAGGGTGGCAGGATGATCATCGGCATCGCGAAGCTCAGCCCTAGGATCCCGAGCCAGAGAGGGGAATTGGTCAGTTGCAGGACCAGCCAACCACTGGCTACGTTCTGCATCCAGGTACCCATGTTTGAAACGATCAAGCCTGACCACAGAGACCTGAAGTTGCGGTACCCGAGGGCCGCGTACCGGCGGTAGTGTAGCTCGTCGGATGACATGCTTTACGCGGCTTGAAAGCCCCCCACAAATGGATTGGATCGCTTCTCGTCGCCGACCGTCGTCTCTGGGCCATGGCCTGAGAGCAGCCGCGTTCCATCTGGAAGGGTAAACACCTGAGTGCGAATGCTGTTGACGAGCGTACTCCAGTCTCCACCGGGGAGATCTGTCCGGCCGACGCCGTTTTGAAAGATGAGATCGCCGCAGAAGCATGCGTTTGCGGCCGCTGCATAGAAGATGCAGTGGCCCGGCGTGTGTCCCGGCGTGTATCGCACCTCAATGTCGACGCCGCCCAGCCGCAGCCTCTGACCCTGATATAGATCTACTGTCGGTTCGGGACCCGGATCGATCTTGAAGCCAAACAACGGCGCCCCACCTTCGGCGCGCCACAGGGCGTGGTCGGCTGGATGCAATGCCACGATCGGCAGCGGATTGAGACCATCGGCAATTGCCCCAGCGCCACCAATGTGGTCAAAATGCGCGTGCGTGTACCACAGGTGAGCGATGCGCCAATCGCGCCTGCGGGCCTCGGCCAGGATGATTTCACCATCCCAGGCCGGGTCAATGACCGCCGCCTCGCCTGTCTCAGGATCCGCGATCAAATAGGCGTTGGTTTGGACAGGTCCGAGAACAAACGGCGCAATTTCCAGCATCATTTGGGTCTTTCCAACAGGTCTTGCCGGTATTCTGTCAGCTATCAGCGATGTTTCGGCCGATTGCTCAGAGATCCGAGGCCAGCTCGATATGCTCGGGCGCGAGGACCCTGGATCGTGGAACGAAGATCAGCGTGACAACAATTCCGAGTCCGATCAATGCGAGGCCGATCGGATAGACAAGCACCGGATCACGAGTGTAGAGGTATCCGGCGAGGGGTGGTGCAAGCAGAACCGTGACCGACCCAAGTGTCTCCGCGATGCCGTAGGCAAGGCCCATCTGAGATTTGTGGACGAAGGCGCGCACCTGGGCCACGCCCAAAACGCGCAAGGCGCGAAAGCCTCCCAGCATGAAATACGCCAGAGCAAACCATCCAAAACCTACGCCACGCCACAGGATCAGACCGAAGGCCGCCACACCCAGTTGACCAAGGACGAATCCAGTGCGGGCCTCCAGCCGGCCAAGCAGATAATTGAGCACGGCAGTGCCGAAGTACGCCATCGAGATGAGCTGACCGATCGCTTCCAGCGACAGGCCATGCTGGTTTTTCAGGAAATTTGGCGTAAGCGGCTGAGGCAAATATCCGGCGAACGCCACAAAAAAATACACTGCCAGGAATCCGAGATAGCGTCCGTTGCCCAGCAGACTCGCAGGCGGATTCTCGGGGTCGTGATGATCACGAGGCTGGGGCGAGATCGCGAGGATAGCGACCGTGGACAGAACAAATAGGCCGGCAGCGATTAAATAGACCATGCGAAAGCCGTAGTGTTCTGCGATCCAACCTCCGGGGAGCGGGCCGATGACGGCGCCGGCGTTGAAGAGTACCGAGATAAACGTAATGGCGCGGGCAACGGACCAACGGCCGCGGGCGGCGGTTGTGTAGCTGTCCAGCGGCGAGGCCACAAAGGCGGTCAGTCCATACAGCAGCAGACCCACCACCATCGTCGAGAGTGTGAACGCCAGTGCCATCAGCACGGTCGCACCAACGCCGATCAACCAGGCTGTGATCAGCATGGGTCGGCGACCAATGCGGTCCGAAAGATGCCCGGCGGGAATGTGTGTGAGCGTCATGACGGCACCAAAAGCGCCCAGGATGACCCCGATCTGAATAGGAGCCGCGCCCAGCTGCTGCAGATAGATGGGTTGAAAGAGCAGGAACATGCTCTCGCCGACTCCCCACAGAAACAGTGCCGCGCCCAGCCACACCAAGGATCGATTCATAGGTTAGGCCACATACTGTCTTTGCACAGGAGCGCCTGACTCGTGCAGACTCGGGACACGCAGATGTTTGGACCAGGGCCTGTGCAAAGAGATGCCGTTCATGTCGGCTCCCCGCCGGCCAAAGCCGGCTGACTTGCAGCAACAGGTGCAAGCCAGCCGGGTGCAGACGCTCCGAGCAAATACGCGGTGCCAGCGTAGAGCGACCAATTCACAATCTCATCCGCGACGAATAGGCCGATTTCGTAGGCTGTCTCGTGCCCCACGTGCAGGCTGCGATCGTAGAACATGTTCCAGCAAGAAAGCAGGATCAGCCCGATCACCAGGGTCGCAACAACCCCCTGGCTGGTTCCAGGCTCCCTGCACCACTCAGCCAACTGGGGAACAAGAAAGAGCAGGAAGACCAGGCGATAGTCCCAATTGCTGCCCAGCGCGAATGTCCCGACAAAAATGGTACCGCCCATCCAGAAGGCATCCAGGTTTCTTCGAGAGGCGGCCACGAGGCGCCGTGGCCGGCGGAGCCCGATCCAAGCAAAGACGAGTAGGGTCAGCCATGCAGCTGCATATGGGAACAGCTGAAAAACGAGCCGAGCAGCGTCCCGATCCACCAACGTGCGCTTGAACAAGGCCGAAATGGGCGGCGCGAAATGCATGAACAGGACATCGGCTCCATAAGAGGTATGGTCCGAGCGCTCTGTGAGATCAAGCGAGGCTCGCAAGTTCTGATATGTGAACAACAAATACAGGGCGAAAAGCGCAGCCGAACAGGAGAAGAGCACCAGGAAGATTCTCTTTCCGCGAGAGGCAAACATACTCAGTCCAACAAATGGGAAGAGTTTCAGGGTGGCCGCAAACAGGATGAGAACCGCTGCCACAATCATCGATGTTTCGGAGGTGGCAATTGCCGAGGCGCAAACGGAAAAAATGAGGAGATCGACGTTCGCTCCCTCATAGAGCAGCATGGCCGCAGGTGAAAACAAGACAAGCGCCATGAGAAGTATGCCAAATTTGGTGAGTTTTCCGGGAAAAAGAACCGCTCTGCGCTACGCTTGCTCCGCATGCTGCCGGGGTACACTACCACCCCCGTCTCCCTGCCGATAGAGACCCGATGATTGCTTTGCGCGAACTCGCCCCGCACTAGTGCTTGCTGAGCTGGGCAGCCATGCTCAGGAGCAGC
>JBGPAT010000186.1:0-5761 GCA_041480885.1 Anaerolineae bacterium | reverse complement strand
GGATGATGGTTATGATCGGAATAATGGCTGATAGTCACGATAATCTGGAGGCCATCAGAAAGGCAATTAAACTTTTTAATGAGGAAGGGGTGGATGTGGTTATACATGCTGGTGACTTGATATCTCCCTTCACAGCTCAGGAATTCCAGAAACTGTGCGCGTTAGATAATCGCCCGGTCATCATGCGCACTGGCGCCTGCTGACAAACGACGGTATCCTTCATGTGAAAACGGACTCCCTGTAACACCGCCGCCCTATAGGAAAAGGTCCCAAACCATGCATCGTCTCTCTCCACGGATAGTCATTATTTCCAGTGTCGCTCTACTGCTGATCGTGCTACAAGTGCTTGCGCTGCTTCCGAATCTGACCACGCCCTTGTCGCAACTGGAATTATCGAGCCGCGACCTGCTGATGCGCCTGCGGCCTACTCCGCAAAGATCGGGTAAGATCGCGATCGTGGCGATTGACGACGCCTCATTCAACTGGACAGGGTACCACTGGCCCTGGCCGCGGGCCTATCTGGCCAAAATCGTCGATCGGCTCAACCGGGACGGGGCACGTGTTATCGGGCTGGATGTGCTGCTGCTCCAGCCAGACCCGGATCCGCCGGGTGATACGGCCCTGGCAGGCGCCTTCGCACAGTCGAGTTCGTCCGTCGGAGTAGCCAACATCTTCCGGGGCACGCAGGTATCGGGAGGCATGACCCTGGCAAGCGAGACCGTGCAAATGCCTCTTGAGCAATACCAAAAGTCGTTTACACGGATTGGCATTACCCCGACCACGCTGGATGCGGACGCCATTTTGCGTGATGTTCAAGTGTATGACCAAGTGGGAACGGATACCTATACCCACTGGGCCTTCGAAATGGCCAGCCTGTACCAGCATGTATCTCCAGCGAGTGATTTCTCCGAGACGAGCGTCATGTTCAAAGGGCAGAGAGTTCCCCTATTGGGACGCCGGATGCTGGTGAATTATGGCGGGCCGGCAGGGACTTATCCCACGTATTCGGCTTCATCCGTGGCGGAAGGCGACATTCCTGCTGAGTCGTTCAAGGGGAAGATCGTATTGATCGGCGCCACGTCACCCGCGCTGCAGGATTTGTGGGCCACGCCTTATTCGTCCAGCGACCGCACTCCGGGCGTGGAAGTGGTCGCCAATGCAGTGGACACCGTCTTGACCGGTCGTTATCTGAACCTTGCCCCGCCCTGGGCCAGTCTGCTGGAAACGCTGATGATGGCCGTGATTGCCGCCCTAATACTGCGGCTGCGCGAACCCATACGCGTAATCGCGGCGATGTCGGCCGGACTGCTGATCTTTGTCGCCTGCGTATTCCTGTTGTTCAATTCCCTGGGGATCGTGTTGGCGCTGGCTGCGCCGGGAATCATGCTCTTCATGGGGGTCGTCCTGCCCACAATGGGTCAAGCCGTAACTCAAGAACTCGAGAAGCGGCATCTGCGCGGCTTGTTTGGGCGATTCCTCTCGAGCGAAATCATCGATCAGCTGGTTTCCACAAGCGATCTTTCAGCCTTGAACAAACGCGCCAACATCACTGTCCTGTTCTCGGACATCCGCGGGTTCACGACGCTGTCTGAGAAGCTCCCGCCCGAAAAGGTTGTGGCCGTATTGAACCCCTACCTCGAAGCAATGGCTGAAATCATCTACCGTCACGGCGGAACGATCGACAAGTATGAGGGAGACGCGATCATGGCCTTCTTTGGCGAGCCAGTTGCCTACCCGGACCATGCCCTGCGGGCTGTGCGCACTGCCGTGGATATGCACCTTTCGATCCATGGATTGCGCCAGCGCTGGTATTCAGAGGGTATCCTCTCTCGGGATGCAAGCTTCCAGATCGGAATTGGCTTGAATAGTGGACAGGCTTTTGTGGGTTTGTTGGGCTCGGAACAACGGATCAATTACACCGCCATCGGCGATAACGTGAATCTTTCGTCACGTCTGCAGGATCTGACCAAGACGTACAAGTGGCCCATCCTGATCAGCGACGCCACGTACGATCAAATCAAGGGCGAGTTTGACGCAGAATTCGTCGACAACGTGACCGTCAAAGGCAAGACTGAGCCGGTCGGCGTGTACAAGGTACTTGGACGCAAGGCGGCGCCCGAGACTGAACGCGTGCAGGCATTGGAACTAGGCTGACCTCTGAGCCAACCGGGTTTGCCGAAGAAGTCCACTACTATTTTGGGAACGGCTATTCTGAAAACCAGCGGTCAGGCCGCCGGTTAGGGAGTCCGCGCAGGACCCAGATCGCATTCAAGCGCACGCGGTCTCGGCCGGTCGGGTTGTCGGTGCTCAACACTTTGTGAATTTCCCGCGCCTGAGTCGCGCGCCTTGTCTTGAATCGCGATCTCGCGACCGCACCCGATCCAAGTCCTTTCTCAGACATCTTAACGGCTCGGGCGGATTCTCTGCGGAATCCGCCCGAAAATCGAAGCGGGATTGCTGATCCCAATCCGGTCAGGCTCGCTTCATGATCTGCCTGACGACATTCTTGACGACATCCACGCCTTCCACGATCACGACGATGGCAATAATCACTCGCACCACTTGGTTTACGTTCTGGCTAAGGATGCCTACCGTGCGGGCGTCAAAGATGCCGGTCGCCCGCAATGCCTCAGGTGAAAAGGCGACGATCGCCGGCCCCGTCAGGAGCAAGCAGCCAACGGCGATGCCTGCCGCGTCGAGCGCAATGGAAAACCATTTTGTAGGTGCCTGCCAGCGACCCTGCCGGAGCAAGAGCACGTGCAGGGCGATTTGCAGAGCCCACAGTACGTTGATGTACGGCATCCAGCGGAAGAAGGCCGCGGTCAGCGCGGGAATGAAGGTCCACTCGCCGTCCTTCAGGAATCCGACCCCGATCAGCTGCGGATAGAGGTTGAAGATGATCATCGCCGCCGCGGTGAACAGGATCGCGACGATTGGCCCCCACGGCTTGACCTCGTCCCGCTCAGGCTCCTTCATCAAGGAAGCCGGGTCCCATGCCTTCTTTTCCTCGTCCAGCTTGAACTCCGAGGCGGGCAGCACTCGCTCCAGAATCGCGAAGACCAGCGCGATATTCCCAAAGGCCTGGATGGCGCCGCTCAGAATTCCCAGCAACCCCTTGCCAATCGCTTTCGCCAGTTCCGGACCCGCCATTGGCTGCGTGGCCAACTGGATGCCCAGTGCCACGAGCAGGACAACGATCAGCACAGTGAACACAATCTTGAGCACGAACAGGAAGAACGGGTACAGGCGCGGCCCGATGAGATACTGCGTCGAGTGATACGTGGCGGCCACGGTGTCGGGAGCACCGTATTCCTTGAGCAGGTCGATCACCATCGCATCGTCCACAGGTCGGCCCGCCTTGTGGCTGCGATCCTGGAGCATATCTTCCAGTGTCGAGCGCAACTCGGCCTCAATATCAGCGCGCGATTTCTGCGGCAGGTGCTTCCCGACCTCGAGCACATAGCGATCAATGAGTTCCATTCTTTCTCCTTTCCTTATTTCAACAGCTTGCCCATGGTGGACACCATGCCGTTCCATTCTTCTTTCAGCTGCGGCAAGAGCTTCTGCCCTTCCTTGCTACTGACATAGTAGCGGCGCGGCCGCCCCTCTTCGATCTTCCAGGCGGATTGCAGCAATCCCTGCGATTCCAGCCGGCGGAGAAGCGGATACAGCGTGCCCTGGTCGACCGCCAGGCCTTTGTCCGAGAGCAGCTTGAGCAGCGAATAGCCATACTGCTCTTTTCCCAACTGGCTCAGGACCGCCAGCACGATCAGTCCGCGCCGCAGTTCCTGCAGCGTGTTTTCAAGGTTCTCAGCGCTTCCCATCGGTCACCTCGACCGCATGATACTATAGATCATACAGTATGTCAAGGGCAATAATATAGTGGGTGAGCCAATATAATCTCATCGGTTACCGGCGGTCCTGAGCTCGGGCGTTGGGATGGCGCGCAGGGGGACCAGGCAGGCCTGCTACAAACCGAGTCGCGGTCGTGATACGGCGGATTTCTCTGCGCGGGCCGGTTCGCCCGCCAAGCCAGGAGTGTGAATGACAAAATGAAAGTAGTCCGGTGAGCTCTCGAGGAACGTATGGGCTTCACCGGGTTCGAGCACGATCATGTGTCCGGCCGATAGGGTCACGGTCTCTGTCTCAACGCGCATCACCGCTGTGCCGCGCGCGATCAAGTAGATCTCGGTGATCTGCGAATGCACGTGCGCCTCGTCTACGCCGGCGTTGGCGTACCCCAGCGAGATCGGCAGCCCTGAGTTCCAAGGGCCTGCATACCAGCCTTTCTCAAAGTCTGAATTAGCGCGCTCGATTCGCATGCTGTGCGCTCCTGTTTTGCACGGTCGAACACCGACGAACTCTCGCGCCTATGCCTGGCGCCCAAGGACTGAAGCCCTGAGCGCACTCCCCAAGAGAGCCTGCGGATCCTGCGCCTACGAATTCAACTAATCAGGGAATTTGCCGGCCGCGTCCATCACGACCGGGCCGTGGCCCGAGCACACGATGCGCGGCGCCAGCGCGGCCTGCTTTTTGACAGCTTGCTTGGCCTTCGCGTCATCCCAGGTCAGGCCACTGCGCGAGCCGTGGATGCCGTCTGCGTCGGTCACCATCGAGTCGCCACAGAAGAGCACCCCGGACGACTGAAGAAACAACGAGATGTGCCCGGGCGTATGACCGATGGTCTCCACAACTCGCAGGCCGCCCCCTACCGGCAGCACCTGACCGTCCGTCACGATCTCGTCCACATTGAAAGGCTTGGCCTTCATGAATGGACGCAGCGCGGCGAACATGAGGCGCCGCAGCGAGAAACCCGAGCGTTTGATCTGCCGCGAGGACTTGCCAGCCGCTATGGCCTCGGCTTCGATCTTGCTCGCGTACGTCCGGGCGCCCGTTGCCTTGTGGAGTGCCGCCAGGCTACCCACGTGATCCAGATCCGAATGCGTCAATACGATGCGCTTTACATCCCGGGCGGACTTGCCCAGGCTCTCCACGTAGGCAAGGATCTTCTTCTCGCTGCGCGGCAGGCCCGCATCAATCACCGTCAAGCCGCCGGCATCGACGATGATATATGGATTGGCAATGACTCCCGGAACAGTGTATACGTTATCCACAATCTTCATGCCGCGATGCTCCTTCTAGGGGAACGGGCTACGCATGGCGCGACGAACCGACCAGTGCGAAGTCGATATAACCTTGCTCCACGTTGGTCTCGATCAGCTGCACCCGCACCCGGTCGCCGACGTCCACACCCTGGAAGCCGCGTACCAGCTTGCCCTCCACCGGCATGCTGAGCAGGCGCACCCATGTGCCTTTGTCTGCCGCGCCGGTGCAGATCGCATCGAACTGTTCCCCGATCCTGGATTCGAGCAGGAGTGCCGCAGCGGACTTTTCGACGCGCCGCTCCACCTTGACCGCGATGTCTTCCGCCTCGGTGCAATGCAAGGCCAGCTCATCCAACTTGTCCTTGCTGTACGGGGCAGGCTTGGCTCCCAGGGCGGCTTTCAAGAGGCGCTGTGTGATCAGATCCGGGTAGCGGCGATTGGGAGCCGTGGAATGGGAATAGTCCTTGACCGCCAAGCCGAAGTGTCCGGGCGGTTGATCTGCAGGAAGTTCCGCTATGTATTCGCCGGAGCCCAGGAGCTTGATTACGGCGAGAGACAGGTCCGGGAAGCCCACCGGATCCGCGGCTTTCTGCTTGACCAGGAACTCCTCGAGGGCCTTGGAGTCCGGAACCGCGGGCAGGCTGAACCCGTGCTGC
>JBGPAT010000185.1:0-5773 GCA_041480885.1 Anaerolineae bacterium | reverse complement strand
TTTCGGTATTGGTCCTCAACAGATTGATGCTTTGTATCCTTTATCAGGGAATTGCCGCCGATCGCGATGACGGCGATTTTGTTTGACATGATTTGTTGTTCTCCTTTTCAACTAGGACATGGTCAGTGCCATGACCGCTTTCTGGGCATGCAAACGGTTCTCGGCCTCGTCGAAGACCACTGAGCTTGGGCCGTCCATCACTTCGCTGGTCACCTCGACGTCTCGGTCGGCAGGCAGCGGGTGCATGTAGATGGCATCGTCCTTGGCGGCCCTCATCTTGCGCGCATCTGTGATCCAATGCTTGTATTTCCCGATGATCTTGGCGCCCTCATCGGCGTCCTCGGTGGTTAGCATCGCGCCCCAGGACTTGGCATAGACCACATCGGCGTCCTTGAAGGCTTTCTCCATGCCATCGGGATCAGAAATGACCTCGAAGCCAGCATGGAACTTATTCGCCTGCTCGCGAGCAGCATCCACAATCTGCGGCATCAGCTTGAACTCCGGCGGATGGACGAGGACAACGTCCGTGCCAAAGCGCGGCATTTGCAGGATCAGGGACTGCGGCACGGAGATGGGCTTCTGATAGGATGCCGCATATGCCCACGAGACCACCATCTTCCTTTTGCGAAGGTCGCGGCCCTTCTTCTCGATAATGGTCATCAGGTCCGCCAGGCACTGAAAGGGATGGTAGATTTCGCACTGCATGTTGAGCACAGGGGCACGCGAATATCTTGCCACGTCATTGAGATATTTGTTGCCGATCTTCCAGTCCACGTGGCGGATGGCAATTCCATCAAAGTACCGTCCGAAGATCTCGCCAATCTCCTTGGGCGTGTCGCCGTGCGCAATCTGCGTCGTCTTGCTCTCGATGAAGGCGCCATGTCCGCCGAGCTGAGCGATGCCCGCTTCAAAGGAGCCGCGCGTGCGTGTGCTGCTGAAGAAAAACAGCATTGCAAGCACTTTGTCACGCAAGTAGGCGTGGGGCTCGCCCAGCGCTCTCTTGCGTTTGAGATCAAAGGCCACGTCCAGGACGGTCTCAACTTCCTCTTTGCTGAAGTCGAGGTCCCCAATGAGGTCGCGGCCACGAAGGTCGGTTTGCATGATGAAGCCTCCTATTCGTTTATTCCGTCGCCCCCAGCACCAGCGCCAGGAGAGCCATGCGCATGACAACGCCGTTGAACGCCTCCTGCCAGTAGCGGGACCAGTGGGTGATATCCACGTCAGGAGGGATCTCGTCCATGCGCGGCAGGGAATGTAGCAGGATCGCGTCGGATTTGCCTTTTTTCTCAAGCAGTTCGCGGGTGATCTTGTAGTTGGCTGGGGTGAGGCCCACGTCCTTGCCCGAGCGCTCATCTCGCGACTTGGTGTAGTCGGGCTGCACCACAGGCTCGACCAGGATCACATCGGCATCCGCGATGGCCTGCTCCACGTGATCCACTTCTTTGAAATTCATGCTGTACTGCTTGAGTTCCTTCTTGAACTCGTCGGTCAACGCCAGCTCCGGCGGCGAAACGAAGGTGATCGGACAGTCGAACTGCGTGAGCGCATAGGCCAGCGAGTGCATTGTGCGCATGCGCATGTCGCCCACGGCCAGCCATTTGAGCCCGTCGATGCGTCCCTTCTCGCGGAAAACCGTGTAGAGATCGGTCAGGATCTGCGTAGGATGCTCGCCCCACCCATCGCCGCCATTGATGATCGGGATGCTCGCCCAGCGGGCGGCTTCGTGCGGCGCGCCCTGCTGAAAGTGACGCATTACGATCACGTCGCCATAGAACTCGAGCATCTTTACGGTGTCCTTGATCGACTCCTGGTAGAAATCGCCGGCGCGCGTCATCTTGGCATCCGAAAAGCCGGTCACATGACCGCCGAGACGATGCATCGCGCTTTCGTGAGCGAGACGCGTCCGGGTGGACGGCTGATAGAACGCCGTCACAAGGATTTTCTCCTTAAGCATGTCCACATTCTTGCGGGAGCGGGCAATCGGCTCCATTTTCTGCGCGATCTCGAGCACGTGGAAGAACTCGTTCCGCTCGAAATCCTTCAGCGACAGGATGTCACGACCAGAAAAACTACGCATGCGAACCTCCTCAAATGGTCTATGGATGGCTTACTTCATCCGGCGCCCGAGCCCAGAGAACGAATCTTGCCTGCCAGACCTACGCAGCCACGCGGCGCACGACATGAAAGTTGAAATACCCGGGAATGAAATAGCTTGACGAATAATCCAGCACATCTCCGCCCGCCTGATAGAGCTGGGACACGAGCTCCAACAGCACGTCACCGCGCTGGATCTGGAGGGCTTTGGCCACCTCCGCCGGCGCGGCCACCGCCGAAATCGCGGCTTTCGAGACGGTCGGCGCGTCGCCGCGCCTCAGCAGGTAGTCAAGCACCGAACCTTTGAAATCAGGCGGCAATTGCTCAGGCTTGAGAAACGTGGCACAAAGTGTATCCGTGAGATACGCCACCGGCCTGCTTTCCTCGCGCATCACGCGGCGCACTCGGGTCAGCGGTGTCCCCACCGTCACACCCAGTCCCTTTGCTGCGTCGGCATCAGCAGTTACTTGCTCGACGCGGAGATCAGCGACCGAAACTTCAAGGCCCAGCTTCCTGGCCATGGTCTCAAGGCTCTCCAGCACTTCAAGCCCAGCCTGTATGACCGGCATCTGTCCAACTACAAAGGTACCTGACCCCTGCCGGCGTCGGATCAGGCCTTGTACCTCGAATGCACGCATGGCCTCGCGCAGCGTGGCACGTGAGACGCCCATCCGGCGCGCAAGATCGGGCTCGGAAGGCAGACGGTCGCCCGCATTCGTCCTGGCGATGAGAGATGCAAGATCGGACTGGAGACGCTGAAAAGGAAAGTTCGCCATGAAATCACGCTTTCTCTAGCAGAGGAACTATCTTGGTTTTGGTGACGTCGACCAGACCCCTGTCCGATATTCGCAATTCAGGGATCACAACCAGCGCCAGCAAAGACAGCTGCATGTTCGGATTGTTCAGACGACAACCGCAGGATCGAAAACCCGCCAGCACGCTGCGAACCTGCCGTGCTACGACCTCGATACTCTCCGTGGACATCACTCCCCCAATATTCAATTTAACGAGCCCAATGACGCGGCCATTTTTCACGACGATCTGCCCGCCGCCGATTTCCCGCAACTTGTTCACCGCGACGGCCATGTCATCATCATCAGTGCCAACCACGATCAAGTGATGGCTGTCGTGGGCAACGGTTGAGGCGATGGCGCATTTTTCGGTAAAACCAAAGCCCTGCACAAGACCCAGTGAGACCCCGGACATCCCGTCGTGCCGCTGGATCAACGCCACCTTGGCAATATCCCGGCCCATGTCGGTCAACAGCGCGCCGTTCTCAGGCCGCAAATCAAGGCGTAGGTGCCTGGTCGGAGCCTGGTTCTCGATGATGCCGATCACGTTTGCCTTCACGCGGGGCCTCCGACCTTGAACCGCCAGCGCAAAATCATCAGGCCGCAGGGCGCGCTTCAAATGCACTGAATTCAGGGCCCACGCCGGATACTTGAAGCGGGGCGCCTCGATTTTCATTTTGCCGTGGTCAGCGATCACTCTGCCTTTGGCAAGGACAACATCCGCCCGGAAGTTCGTCAGGTCGCGGACGATGACCACATCTGCCCAACGACCAGGGGCGATCATGCCCAGCTGGCGCGTGAGGCCAAAATGCTCTGCCGTATTGATGGTCATCATTTGGATCGCCGTCATGGGCGGCATCCCTTGGGAAATCGTGTGCCGCAGCACGCGGTCCATGTGTCCCTCATAGGCCAGGGTTTGGGCGTGGGAATCATCCGTACAGAGGATGAAGCGCCTCGAATCAATGCCCTCTTCCGTCACAGCTCGCGCTTGCGAGTCAACGTCGAGCCAGGCGGAGCCGTAGCGAAGCATTGGTTTCATCCCCTGCCTGACGCGCTGAACAGCATCCACCAGACGCGTGCCTTCGTGATCATCTTCCGCGCCGCCGGCAACATATCCGTGAAACGGTCGCCCAAGGTCCGGCGAAGCATAGTGCCCGCCTACCGTTTTGCCTGCTGCCTGAGTGAGCGCAATTTCGGCCAGCATCTTCCGATCCCCGCGGGACACGGCCGGAAAACTCATCAACTCGCCGAGGCCGATGATGCCGGGCCACGTCATCGCCTCAGCGACTTCCGCGGGACCGATGGACGAACCGGACGTCTCCAGCCCTGGCGCAGACGGTACACACGACGGCATTTCTACCCAAACGTGAATGGGCTGCCTGGCCGCCTCGTCCAGCATGAGCCTGACCCCTCTCAGGCCAAATATATTGGCCATCTCGTGGGGATCGATAAAGAGCCCTGTCGTGCCTCGGGGCGCTGCGGCGCGCACGAACTCGCTCACCGTGACCATCCCCGATTCGACGTGCATGTGTCCATCGAGCAAGCCGGGCACCAGAAAGCGACCCCTGGCTTCAATCAGCTTTGTTCCCTTTCCTATCGTATGCCGTGCATCCGGACCAACGAACGCAATGCGGCCGTTCTTGATCGCGATGTCCGTATCCGGAACGATCTCTCCGGATTGCACGCACACCCATCGGCCTTTACGAATGACGCAGTCCGCGGGCTTGCGGCCCATGGCAACGTCGACGAGCGAACGGGTGAGCTTGACAGTTGGTGTCATTGAATCTCCGCTTGTCGATCGTCAGGTGAGACACCCGCGTCCTATCCGGCGATGACCTGCTTGCCAACTACCCTTGCAGCAGTCTCCTTGCATTCTCGTTATGCCTGGCCACCAATCTGCACTTGTCCATTGTGGTAAGTCTCCCATTCCTTACCACGAACTTTCCGCCTACAACTGTGTGGTCCACATTTCGAGGTTGGCAGAATATCACCGCCGCGACGGGATCATGCAGCGCTCCCGCATATTCGAGGCGGTTGAGATCCACGGCGAAGAAGTCCGCGCACTTGCCCACCTCCAGGCTGCCGATGTCCTCACGACCCAGCACCGCTGCCCCGCCCCGCGTGCCAAGCCACAGTGCCTCACGGGCACTCATCAGGTGGCGGTTGGGATCATTGGATATTGAAAAACCCGTAATCCCCTCCTTGACACGCGCCAACAGCATTGCCTGCCGCACCTCAGCCAGGAGATGGGATCCATCATTCGATGCAGAACCATCCACGCCCAGGCCAACGCCGATGCCTGCCGCACGGTATTGACGGATCGGGGCAATACCGGAGGCCAATCGCATGTTCGAGGTTGGACAGTGCGCCACTCCGCAACCATGCTTGGAAAGCGCTGCGATCTCCTCGGCGTTCACCCATACCGCGTGCGCGAACCACACATCGGGGCCCATCCACTCCACCTGCGCCATGTAGCCTACGGGACGATGGCCGAATTTCTGAATGCAGAACTGCTGCTCATCTTCTGTCTCCGCTAGGTGCGTATGCAGACGGACACCATACTGGCGTGCCAGCCGAGCCGACTGTTTCATGAGATCGCCGGTCACACTGAAAGGCGAGCACGGAGCTAGGACGATCTGAACAAAGGCGCCGATTCGGCCATGCTCAGCCTGTTGCGCCAGAGCGGCACCGGCCTGGCCTTTTCTCCCGACCTGGCGGTGCTGGATTGGCTGGGCATCCCGGTCCCGGCCACCGCCTCGAACCGTAAAATGGAATTCAAGCGCGGGCGAGGTTTCTTCTTCCGCCAGGGCAAATTCCAGTACGTCCAGACGCCGTTTGTCTTAGAGAGTCTGGCTGCCGCCGCACCCTGATCATCCTATGACACAGGT
>JBGPAT010000184.1:0-5819 GCA_041480885.1 Anaerolineae bacterium | reverse complement strand
CGCGTCTGAACAGGTACATGGTCAAGGATTATTACGCTGAGGGCGGCGTAAATGTCCACATCGTCTACGATGGCTCAGCTCCTGACCCCGTTTCCAGAGACGACTTGGCTGCGGCATTCGTGAAGACGACGCTAAGCCTTGCTCGGAGAGGTCTGAGAATCGACCTGACGATAGTTGCGAAGGATGGGGTGAGTGAATACAGTAATCTGCCAGGACCCGAGGCCGCCGAGGCCTTGGAGATCTCGCCCAGCCTCTTCCGAAAACATCTTCAGCATGCGCGCGCAGCCATCCTGACCTTCACCCGAGCATACTGTGGACTTGCGTCAGACAACGCCGCCTGCACCTGTAACCGCCAGGCGCCCGCTGCGATGCGGGCCGGCAAGGTCAGTATGGATTCCTGCGCCTACGCCGACAGGGCATCGTCATTCCAGGAAACGCGCGCACTCGTCCGGCAGGTCGATGAGGCGCGATGGGCGCTCGAAGTACACCGCACCAGCCACCCGCGTCCTTCCTCGGTCGACTTCGCGCGGCGACTGATTGAAGCGCTGGACGCCCGGCCATATCCACGCACGGGATGACAACGGCCCAACCGGGCCGCCCGGGAATTTCGATAAGCTAATAATCTTCCGTTGAGCTTTCACACACCGCCCCCGCCAGTCGTCAAAAGAAAGGACAAGACGTTCACTCTGAAACAAGGGAGATAACCGATATGAAACAAACAGCCTTGCTGATTGCCGTACTTATGCTCTGCGCGTGCGCCGCGAGCTCCCAGGCGCCCGCGGCGTCCGCTTCCGCCCAGAATCCGATCTCTTCAGGTCAGAAGTTCCTCCACTCGATGGTCAAGGACAACATCATCCGGTCCGCCGAGAAGATGCCGGAGGCCAACTACTCGTTCAAACCCACCCCCGAGGTGCGCAGTTTCGGCCAGATACTCGGGCACGTAGCCGATGCCCAGTACCTGTTCTGCTCGGCCGTGCTGGGCAAGCCGAATCCTGCGCCGGGCATCGAGAAGTCAAAGACGACCAAGGCGGACCTGGTGCAAGCCGTGAAAGACGCTCTTGCCTATTGCGACCAGGCCTATGACGGAATGACCGACGCCCAGGCGGGCGCCCTGGTGAAGTTCTTCGGCGCCGAACAGGCCAAGGTGACCGTGCTGGCGTTCAACACCGCGCACAACAACGAGCACTACGGCAACATTGTGACTTACCTGCGCATCAAGGGTCTGGTGCCTCCTTCGAGCGAAAAGCGCTAATAGGTTGCTTTCGGCAAACAGGACGTGAGCGCAGGCGGAGGATCAGATGATGAACAGACGACAAGCGATAAGAACCACCTTGAGCGCTGCCGCGGCAAGTTCCGTGCTTCAGTCAGCATGGCTCGCTGGGCAGGAGGCCGGCACGCCAGCCGCAAACGCGGAAGCGAACACCATCTATCTGAATCCGGCGAGCGGTGCGGATACGAATTCCGGAGCGAAGGAAAGTCCTCTCCGCACGCTGGCCGAAGCCGCACGGCGGGTGAACCAGGGCAGCAGTTCGGGTGCGATGACGATCGTCCTCTCCGAAGGAATCTACGCGGTAGGTGAGACGACGTTGGTCAAGCCCGAGCGCCGGTCATTCACCAAAGCAGCCCGGTTGACCATTCGCGCCGAGGTGCTTCCGGACGATCCCGAGTGGAACATCGGCCGGATGGCGACGCTCATCCATACGATGCCTGTTCCCCCGACGTGGAATGGGCGGCCCGACCCGCTGGGTGGCGCGGCGAATGGCATGCTGGTCGAGACCAGCCACGTCACGGTTCAGGGTCTGAAGATCCTCGGCATGCCGCTGGTCGAAAGCCCGAAGCCGGGGCTGATTCGGCGCCTCTACGCCGTCAGCCGGCTTCGCCGAGACCTCGAAGATCTGGAGATTTCGCAGTGCCTGTTTGCTGGCGATGAAGTGACCAACCCCCACCACGTAGGTATTATCGCGAACGGGAATGGCGTCGTCGTCCATCACTGTGTTTTCCGTGGATTGAAGATCTCCGTGGTTTACTGGACCGGGGGTAGCAGCGGACACGCGATGAGGAACTGCCTTTGCGACGGCTTGTACGGAAGCGGGGTTTGGACGGCTGGCATCGCCGCTGACTTCGACTACCGGAACAACGTCGTAACGAACTCCAATTACGTCTGGACCTACCAAGGCGGGGCTTCGGCGCTTGCTGATGCCGGCGGCCGCAGGGCGCAGTTGCCAGGTGGTTCACGGGCAACTGCACAAGAGCTCACCCACTACAAAGTCATTGACAGCTTTTTCGGCAACAACAGGAAGCTTACCGGCTCCGGAACGGGAGCCAGGCTCGAATACCGGGACTTGGAGCCGTCGTTCCTCGAACTTGTCGGAACCAAGATTTCCGACCAACCGGTTCTCTTGGAGCATGACCAGACGACACGGAACTACCTGCATCCGGCCGTCGGATCGGAAGCGGCGAAGATCGGAGCGGGGCTGTTCCTGAAGCCGGCCGTGTGAGATCTGCGGAAAGTCGTGAGTTGCGGATGGCCCGAGAATCCGTAGGCCCGCCGGGCGGGGCGAGCGGAGATAACACTCTCCGCCACCTTATGTCGATCTTCGATGGGGGCGAACCGGACGGAAGTCCGAGCACATGGCGGCGCCGCCTGACAGCCTTGCTCACCACTCTCCCAACTTCCGAGATCCCACCAGAAGCGTGGCCGTTACTGCACGAAATCTGGACCACAGAATCGAAGAACAGGCCGGTCGGGCGTGCAGCCGACTTGCCTCGCCTCACCAGCAACGGGCTGTGGACAGATGCCGTCTCGCTTTGGCGTGGCGATATTACCCGGCTCGAAACGGGAGCGATTGTCAATGCTGCGAACTCCGGCCTGACCGGATGTTACGTGCCGTTCCACGGTTGTGTGGACAACGCCATCCACACCGCAGCCGGTCCCTGGCTAAGAGAGGCGTGCGAACAGATCATGGCAGCGCGAGGGCGCCCGGAACCGGTCGGTACAGCGACGCCAACAGGTGGGTTCTATTTGCCCTGCAAGTATGTGCTCCACACCGTAGGCCCGACAGTCGTGAAGGATATTCCGTCAAAGCAGGATCGCGATGCGCTGGCCCGCTGCTATGGAGCGTGCCTCGCTGCGGCATTCGGCTTGGACGTCGACAGCGTCGCTTTCTGCGCGGTTTCCACCGGCCTCTTTGGTTACCCGAAGCGCGATGCCGCGCTGGCCTCGCTGCGCACTATTCGGGGCTTCTTGGCCGAGCACGAGGATGCGCCTCATGTGGTCATAGTCGCTTTCTCGGAAAGCGACGAGACTGGTTACAGGGCGGCTCTTGAGGAGATGTCAGCTTGATCCATACGGACCTATCACGGGACCTCGTCCGAAACCTGGCCACGCTCATCAACGAGGCTGAGTTCATCCTGATCGGTGCAGGGGCTGGACTGAGCGCGGATGCCGGATACGACTACGCGGAGAGCGTGCAGTTCTTGAAACGATATCCGTACCTCAAAGCGGTCGGCGTTCATTGCCGTTACCACTCCATCGGGTTTCGCTGGCCAACGAAGAGCATGGAATGGGCTTTTTACGCACGCCAGCTACAAGAAGACCTCTACAGCGCTCCACCCAATCCGGAGCCGTACATTCAGCTCAGGGAGCTTACCGACCATGCGGATCGATGGGTATTTACAAGCAACGCGGATAATCTCTTTCCCCGGCTCGGCTTCAGCGCGGATCGGCTTTGGACGGTGCAAGGTACGTTCGCTCATCTTCAGTGTCTGCGGCCGTGTTGCGAGGAGATCTGGGAATCGATGCCGTTCGTTGAACGCATTTTGCCACGCATTGATCTCAACACTGGAGAACTGACAGACCCCGCGGTTGTTCCACGATGCCCGCGTTGCGGTGGAGACATGATGCTGAATGTCCGCGGTGGAGACTGGTTCGTAGAAAGGCCGTACGAGCCGCAGTGGCTCCGATTCAAAGAATGGCTGGGAAAGGCCGCCGCGGGTCGTCTGGCTATTCTTGAAATGGGAGCGGGATTCAATACTCCCTCGGTGATCCGGTGGCCATGTGAACGCATTGCCGCGAGGCATCCCAACGCCCATCTCATCCGGATCAATCTACATCATCCGACAACGCATCCCTCACTGAACGGACGGGCAACCTCAATCGCAAAACGTGCAGCGGAGGTAATCTCAGCGGTCCATCGCTACGTGAACCTGGTTGTCTCAGACGACGGCACGGGGAACTGCTGGTTGGAAACCGGCGTTCCGAAGACGACTGGGGCATAGCCGACGACGCTGACTACGCGGCTGGCGGCACAAATGGCGAGAGGCGGTAGAATTGGGCCATTCGGGGTACACTTGGGGTACACTTATTTTTCTTGCCCGTAAGCTACTGAAAACAAAAGGACCTACTTGGTGCGGAAGGAGGGATTTGGAACCTAGCGCACCTGGAGCCACTTGTGTTTTCAATAACTTACAGCCACTTTTTTCTTGTGTACCCCAACTGTGCCCGGAATTTGGCCCCCGCCATGGTTTTTCCCGTAGGCAGCGTTCGTCTTTGTTTCGCCACATCCTGCACCGACCGCAAGCTTGCCGTGGCTGCGGCTGTTGCCAAACCTCGGTAGACGTTCTTAACTACCGAGGAATCGCAACAACCATACCGTCGGTTCGGACGAGACGCCCCGCCCTTGGCTCGCAGCTCCAGCGAGGTCATTATCCGGTTCCGAGCCGCTGTGCTGTCTAGCCGGGCGTCGCTGAAGGAAGAACGCAGACAGGACCGACTCGGAGCTCCTGCTCGCCGCCTTCGGGCGCAGAGGCGAGGCGGCCGATTACATCAAAATTGATGTTGCAAGATCATGGACTTCGCGATAGAGTTCTATGAGACACAGGCGGGAAGATGCCCGGTGCGGGAGTTTCTCGATGAACTTAAGAGCAGCGACCCTGGTGACTTTGCGATCGTGCTGGCCGGTCTAGCCAAACTGCGCAACTCGCAGTATCAGCGGGAACCGCTCTCCAAGGCACTCGGAGGCGGATTATTCGAGCTGCGTCACGTGGGCAAGCTTAACTCCCGCCTGCTGTGGTTTTTCGCCCAGGGCCGCCGGATCGTCGTAGTGCACGGCATCCGCAACAAGAGTCAGGCGGTGCCGGCGCACGCCCTGGAGACGGCGCGGGAACGAATGCGCGATTGGCTGCAGAGGGCCGGAAGATGACCAAGACGAACTTTGACCGGTACCTGGAGGAGCAAATGCGGGATCCGGCGTTTGCCGAGCGGTTTGAACGTGCCGGCGAAGCATGGGACGTGGCGCTGCAACTGGCCGCCCTCCGCCGGCGGGCCGGCCTTTCCCAGAAAGAACTTGCTCGCCGCTTGAAGACTTCGCAGCAGCACGTCAGCCGACTCGAATCACCCGGCTACGAAGGACATTCCCTGAACAATCTTCGCCGCGTTGCCCGAGTGTTGAAGGTTCGGGTGCGTGTGGTTTTTGAACCGCGGGACGAACCCGCCAGCATTCGTGTGCCAGCCAGCCGCAGCAGGAGCCGGCGCTCCTGAACGCGGCGCTCAGGCCGCGGAGTTTAGGGCTGAGAGATCGCGCAGTTAGTGCCGGCGCGGCGCTTACGCAGCGGAACGAACCTTTGCCACCCTGACTTGGACGCTGTAACCCAGAGAACCCAGAATGCGAATCAGAAGGTCGCTGGAGACGTTCTCCAGCTTGTCATTCAGTATGGCGGTTACCCTTGTCCGGGAAGTTCCTGCCCGCTCCGCGACTACGGCGTGAGTGAGCTTTCTCTTCCGGACGATGTCCTGCAGATGCTTCACGAGCGCGTATCGG